>JAIULY010000228.1 GCA_022565875.1 Schleiferiaceae bacterium
ACCTGTTGTATTTCATCGGTGGTCATTTTGGCGACATGCGAAAAATCAAAACGCAAATAGTCTGGGTGTACCAACGATCCTTTTTGGGCAACGTGTTCGCCAAGTACTTCTCGCAATGCTTGGTGGAGCAGGTGAGTGGCCGTGTGATTTTTTGCGGTATGGGTTCGGCTTGTTGTGTTAATGACAGCTTCAAATACAGCAGTAGGATTTTCAGGAGCTTGCTCGCATATGTGCACAATCAAACCGTTTTCTTTGACAGTATTTATCACGTGTAGTTTCTCGTGAATGCTTGTCAAGGTCCCCGTATCACCTACTTGTCCTCCGCCCTCGGGGTAAAATGGAGTTTGGTTGAGTACAATTTGATAAAAGGTTTTTTTCCCTGCCGAGGCTTTGCGATATCTCACAATGCGACTTTCGGTTTGGGTTTGGTCATAGCCCAGAAATTCCTTTCCGCCGTGTTCTTCCAAAACTACCCAATCATCTGTGGTGAGTTTGGTAGCTGCTTTGCTGCGTTCTTTTTGTTGTTGCATTTCTTTGTCGAAGCCTTCTTCGTCCAAATGCAAACCTTTTTCCTTGAGAATGAGACGCGTCAAGTCAGGGGGGAAGCCAAAAGTATCGTACAGCTCAAAAGCCTTTGCCCCGTCTAGCGTATCGGTGCTCATTTCTTCAATCATGGTCTCGATACGGCCCAGTCCTTGTCCGAGGGTGCGCAGGAAACTGGCTTCTTCCTCGCGAATAATGCGGGTGACCCAATCTGCTTGTGCGCGAATTTCGGGGAAGCTATCGCCCATTTCTTGACTGAGCACTGCGGTGAGCTCACCAATAAAGGGTTCTTTTTTGTTGAGGTAAGTAAAGCCGTACCGGACAGCTCTTCTCAAAATGCGACGAATGACATAGCCGGCGCCGTTGTTGGCCGGCATTTGCCCATCTGCAATAGCGAAAGCCACGGCGCGAACATGGTCTACAATCACCCGCATGGCAATGTCTGTACTGTTGCTTTCTCCGTAAGGAATGCCAGTTAAAGCGGTAACTTTGTTTAACAATGGCGTAAAAACATCTGTGTCGTAGTTGGAGATTTTGCCTTGTAGCGCCATGCTCAACCTTTCAAAGCCCATTCCTGTATCCACGTGTTTATTGGGTAAGGGTTCCAAAGAGCCATCCGCCTTGCGGTTGAATTCCATAAACACCAAGTTCCAAATTTCCACAACTTGTGGATGGTCGTTGTTTACCAAGTCGGCACCGGGTATGGTTTCTCGTTCAGTTGCATTGCGCAGATCGATGTGTATTTCGGAGCAAGGGCCGCACGGGCCAGAGCTCCCCATTTCCCAAAAGTTGTCTTTTTTGTTGCCGTTTAGAATGCGTTTCTCATCGACCCAAGTCTTCCAAAACTCACGAGCCTCGTTATCTGGCTCTAGGGCTTCGGATGCATCACCTTCAAAAACAGTTACGTAGAGTCGGTCTTTTTCTAGACCATATACACGCGTCAACAATTCCCAAGCCCAAGCAATGGCCTCCTCTTTGAAGTAATCCCCAAAACTCCAATTGCCCAACATTTCGAACATGGTGTGATGGTAGGTGTCATGGCCCACCTCTTCTAGGTCGTTGTGCTTGCCGCTCACGCGCAAACATTTTTGTGTGTCGGCCACGCGAGGGAATTCAACGGGGGCCAAGCCTAAAAACAGGTCTTTAAATGGATTCATGCCCGCATTGGTAAACATCAAAGTCGGGTCATTTTTTATCACCATGGGCGCTGATGGCACAATGCGGTGTTGCTTGGATTCAAAAAAAGATAAAAACGTTTGGCGGATTTTCTTAGCAGGCCAGTTGCTCATGTGAATAACGTATTTTGGCGATGTTAATTCTGTACTGTATTTTTCGGTAATTTTGCAAGCGTTTGAGTCGAAGAACCAATCGCTAAATGAAGCGACAAAAATAGAAAAATAGCACGTCGATGGCTAAAGTCAAATATTATTATGATCCCAAAACCCTTGCCTATCGCAAAATCGAAAAAGATTGGCGCAAGAGACTGAGAAATAGTTTATTGTCTTTGGTGGCCTTGATTTGTTTTTCGGGTTTGTCTTTTTTTGTTCTCGATAATTATTTGAGTTCGCCAAAAGAATTGCGCCTAAAGCGCGAGTTGGACAACATGAAACTGCAATACGAAATCTTAAACAGCAGAATGGATCAAGTCCTTACTGTTTTAGACGATGTAAAGCATAGAGATGACAATATTTACCGGGTGATTTTTGAAGCGGACCCCATCCCCGGAAGCATCCGCAACGCTGGTTTTGGAGGTGTCAATCGCTACAAGGCTTTGGAAGGATTTGACAATTCGAAACTTTTGATTGAGACCACACGTCGCATTGATATACTCACCAAGCAGTTATACGTGCAATCAAAATCTTTTGATGAGGTCATCGAGATGGCGCGCACCAAAGAGGAGATGATTGCTAGTATTCCAGCTATTCAGCCGATAGCTAACCAAGACTTATCCCGAATTGCATCAGGATTTGGCTTTCGAATTCACCCGATTTATAAGGTGCCAAAAATGCACACCGGGATGGATTTTTCTGCGCCGACAGGTACACCCATTTACGCCACAGGTGATGGCGTAGTGGCCAACAACCCGGGGGAGCGCAGCAGCGGTTACGGAAACTATGTATTAATCGATCACGGTTTTGGTTACGAATCACTCTATGCCCACGTTAGTAAATGGGACGTTAAGAAGGGTCAAAAAGTAAAACGCGGTGATGTGATAGCCTATGTTGGGAGTACAGGACGGTCTACAGCGCCACACTTGCATTACGAGGTGATTAAAAATGGCGATAAAATCAATCCCGTAAACTTCTTCTTCAACGATTTGTCACCTGAAGAGTTTGACCGCGTGTTGGAACTTTCAAATAGTGCTAACCAATCGTTTGATTAATGCAGTACGCCTTTTTGTTACAGCAGGATCGGAGATAATCAAAGAAATTTTTATGGTTAAGGCCTCCTACAAGCCCGAAGACATGGTGTAAGGGTAGTTAGGGGCAATGCCAAATCGGTTGCCATTGCGCACAACAAAACAACATTATGCCACAGAAGAACATTGAAATAAAGAATCGCAAAGCCAAGTTTGAATACGAATGGATTGAAACATTCACGGCAGGTATGGTACTGTTGGGCACAGAAATAAAGGCTTTGCGACAAGGGAAAGGAAGTATTGTAGAAGCCTATTGTTTTCTGAATCGGGGCGAATTGTTTATTAAAAACATGAACATTGGCGAGTACAGCCATGGCAACATTAATAACCACGACCCCGTTCGAGAGCGCAAATTGTTGTTGAGCAAGCGCGAACTTCAAAAAATTGAACGGGCTCTTAAAGACACAGGGATCACTGTAATTCCCACAAAAATGTTCATTAGCGAGCGCGGATTGGCCAAGATGAATATTGCCATTGCCAAAGGGAAAAAGCTTTACGACAAACGCCAAGCGGTGAAAGAACGCGACGTAACACGTGATCTCAAACGACAAAAACTGCTTTGATTACCCCGCGTATTGCTTTTAGCGATCGAACTTTTGCCGTGGTTTGGAAGCCCGCAGGCTTGATGGTGGAGCCGGACCGCTTTGGTCATCCCAATCTTTTGGATTGGGTAGCTGCGCAATTGCCCAGAAAGCCTAAATGGGGTCCGCATCCCATACATCGATTAGATAGGCCCACCTGTGGTTGGGTAGTTATTACTTGGTCTAAAACGATGTTTACCGCGCTTAGCCAGCAGTGGGAAAACCGAACTGTTGAAAAAACCTATCGTTTGCTTACCTCCAAAGCGGTACAGCGCCAATCAGGTGAGTTTGTGGACACGTTGTACAAAGATCACTTCTTGAAAAAAGCAACGGTAGTGCCTCAAGCGCATCCAGAAGGAAAATGGGCTGTTTTACACTATCAATTCCTTGGGAAAAGTGATTCTAGTTTTTTATATGAGGTAGCGCTAAAAACGGGGCGGTATCATCAAATTCGCGCACAGTTTGCTCATAGAGGAGCACCCTTGTTGGGAGATGCTCACTATGGGAATGAGCACCCTTATGCGGCAGAGGGCATTGCGCTTTGTGCAGGTAAGTTGGCTTTTCAACATCCCAAAACCAATGAAAACCTAACGTTTGAGCAATGGCCTCAGGAATTTAGCGGCTCTTAACTGCGAACAATCACATTTCTTTGCATAAAATACCCGCGCGTTTGCCCGTTTGAAGTGTCGTCGCAAAAAGGGTAAACTCATTTCCATCGAGTAGTTTGTACTTCTTCCGCAGGGCCTCTGGTG
>JAIULY010000229.1 GCA_022565875.1 Schleiferiaceae bacterium
GCTGAAGTAAAGTTAAGTCCTGAGGTGAGTGGTGAAATTATTGAGTTACCCATTAAGGAAGGTGAGCAAGTCACCAAAGGACAGTTATTGGTCCGCATCAACCCCGATATCTATCAGGCTGCTGTAAGCAGAGGGGCTGCGGCAGTGAGCAGCTCACAGGCCAACTTGGCCCAAGCTCAAGCGCAATTTGTAGAGGCAGAACGCAACTTTAATCGCAACAAAACACTTTTCGAAAAAGGTGTTATTTCTGCCGCTGACTTTGATGGGATCCAAAGGGCTTATGATGTAGCGCGTTTGGGCGTGGAATCGGCACGCTTTAATTTGCGTTCAGCAGAAGCTACGGCCAAAGAAGCACGCGACAACCTTTTTCGCACCACGCTTTATGCTCCTGCCGATGGCACCGTTAGTCGATTGAATGTGGAAGTAGGTGAACGAGTGGTGGGAACCGCTCAAATGGCTGGTACAGAGCTGTTGCGCATTGCTAACTTAGACCAAATGGAAGTTGTTGTGGATGTCAATGAAAATGATATTGTCCGCGTTGGGTTGGGCGATACAGCAGTGATTGAGGTAGATGCTTATTTGGGTGAAAAGTTTAAAGGTACAGTAACAGAAATTGCCAACTCCGCAAAGTCGGAAGGTACTACAGCCGACCAAATCACCAACTTTCAAGTGCGTATCCGTATTCTAAAGACTTCCTATGAGCACCTTATTGATTTGCGCAAAGGTCCCTCACCATTTCGTCCAGGGATGACCGCTTCCGTGGATATCCAAACCGCGTACCGCGAAAATGTATTGGCTGTGCCCATTCAAGCAGTAACCCTGCGCTCAGTGGCGGATAGCGCGCTCTCGTCGGCTACTGACAAAAAGAAAGAAGTGGTTTTTGTGTTGGACGCCGCTACAGCTACGCAAAAGGTAGTGAAAACGGGGGTGCAGGATATGGATTTTATTGAGGTCCTTGAAGGTTTAAAGAAGGATGAAGAGGTAGTTTCTGGCCCCTACATCCTAATATCTAGAACGTTGAAGGATGGTAGTGAAGTGATTGTCAACAACAAAAAGCCTTAGCGTAAGTGTCTTATATTCTTCATCTGGAGACCGCTACGCCAAATTGTTCTGTGGCGCTCTCTCAAAACGGAAAACTTTTAGCGCTAGTAGAGGCGAGTGCAGATCGGTACTTGCATGCTGAAAAATTACATGAGTTTATCCAAGAAGTATTGCGCCAAGGAGCAGTGCGCCCCAGCGACCTAGCTGCGGTTTCTGTAAGTGAGGGCCCGGGAAGTTATACGGGGTTGCGCATTGGGGTGGCTGCCGCTAAAGGTCTGTGTTTTTCGCTTGGCATTCCCATGATTGCCATTTTAACCAATGCTGTTTTGGCAAATCAAGCCATTGAAAAATACCCCAATCATACGCCGATTGCCTTAACTGATGCGCGAAGAATGGAGGTGTATGCAACGACTTTCTCAAAGGATGGTATAGCTCAAAATCAAACTACTGCGGTTGTGTTGGCGCCAGATTCTTTTGCAGAATGGTATGCTCAGGCCCCTTTAGTTTTTATTGGTGATGGGGCGGCTAAGTATGCTGAAGTATATACAGGCCCTGAAGCGGTGTTTGAAAACACGTTTCCATCAGCTGCCTTTCTCGTGCAACCCGCTACACAAGCCTTTGATGCCAAGAAGTTTGTAAACTTGGCGCATTATGAACCCTTTTATCTGAAAAATTTTGAAGCCGGTCCAAGAAAGAAAATCTTTTAGGATTGCCCAAGTCCTTATACTGTTTTTGGGCTAATGGATCATTACACTACTTGCTTTCAACTTTGAGTCCCCACCCAAAAGTCCCTTTCTGCCAAAGGCTGACTTTTCAGGAGATTTTTGAATCCTCACTAACAATTAGTTAGCTCCGGTCCAAAAGCTCCCTCCACGTCGATTTTGATTGAAATCACTCTTTTCGGAGCAGACTCAACTTTTTCCTTTTCAACGCTAAGCCTAGAACGTCGCCAGCGGACCTGTCTAAACTCAAACAGCAGGCGACTTAGCTGGCGCCAGAGCTAAACCTAAAAGTGCAGCGCCTCAACGCCTCAGGAATTGCACACCTACAATACGCAATCCTTCTCCATACCCTAAAACCACCCCATACCCCCATGTCCCATTGGGGTCATAACATTATGGGTTAAGGAGCAAAGCTGGGATTGGTTAAAAAGCTGCTGTCGGTTAAACTCTTTAGAAAGTTGAGTAGGTCACTTTTTTCATTTTGTGATAAGTTGAGTGATTGAACGCGAGGGTCTTTCATGGGATGGTTTTCGCCACCTTTGTTATAGTGTTCAATAACTTCTTCTAGTGAATGGAATTGGCTATTGTGCATATATGGTGCAGTAACCGCCACGTTTCTTAGGTTTGGCGTTTTAAATTTCCCGGCATCATTTGGGTCAAAGGTAAAGCGTTGTCTGCCATTATCTGGATACATTTCGTGCAGACCGATGTTGTGGTAGCTTTCGTCGGAAAAGTTAATCCCAACGTGACAAGTGCTGCATAAGGCTTTGCCATTAAAAAGCGATAATCCGCGTAGTTGGCTATCAGAAAGTGCGCTGCTATCACCAGTTACAAAAGCATCGTAAGGGCTTTGGTGCGAAATTAATGTCCGCATAAAACCGACTAGAGCATAAACGGTGTTTTTCTCGCTTATTGGCTCATTAAAAACTTCTTGAAAAAGTTTCGGGTACGCTTCGTGTTTGTTTAATCGGTCAAGCATTTCCAGGTGGGTCATATTCATCTCAAAGTCGGTATCCAATGGCGCTAGAGATACTAAATGGAGCGATTTGATGGTGCCATCTCTAAAAAATGTTTTTGCCCAGCTGAGGTTTTGAAGTGCCTGAGCGTTTCGTGTACCTAAGTTCCCGTGTACCCCTGGACTGATGTTGCGATTATCGGCAAAGGCAAATTCTTGTTTGTGACAAGTTCCACAGCTAATGCTGCTGTCACTGGAGAGTATGTTCTCAAAAAACAAACGCTTACCCAAATCCACCAAATCTGGTGTAATGGGGTAAGCGTCATTAATTTCCACAACAGGAAAGTGTTCGGGTTGCAAAAGAACAGTGCGTTCTGTATTGTCAATGGGAGTGCATTGCCAAAGTACAATACTTAAGCCTAGTAGCTTTACCCCGAAATGCATGTTGATTTATTTTAGCGTGATGGCATTCCTGAAGTTTGCCATAAACATTTCGGCAATAGGGTAATCCTCAGGAGTGGTATGCGTGGTGTTTTGTGCGGGCAATTCAATCAAGCCACCTGCGCCGTCTATTAAATCTTCTATTGCTACAGATATTTTTATAGTAGAAAGTTCATTGCGCTTGAGTTCAACAATTTTCGAGTAATTTTTTACCTCGTAAAAATTGTCATGGCCGGGGTGGTAGGTAAAGGGCAAATCACTTGTTGTACCTTGAATAGGGCTGTTCAAATTGAAACGACCTTCCATGATGACAAACCGATACTTGGTGGCCCAACTCCAATACATACCATTAGCAGTACTCAAGGGGTCATCTAATTCGTGAGTGAGGGGGTCGGAGCCATTTTGGTCAGCATTCAATCCTACGGCAAACCGCAGGGCTTTGTAGTCGCCCTCGGGGAGTGTAAAGTCGTATGCACGGCTTTTATTTGCGGACAAATTATAAAACAAAACTTCAGAAACAGGGAGCCATTCGTCGTTTTGGTTTTGGATTTCAATATCTGAAAAGTAAACCATCATTCTGTCGACACGAACGCCTTGGAATGGTGCCGTTGTAGCGGTCCCGTTAGTGCTGAGGTTAAACGGCTCGCCATTTACAGTCATCTCAAAAGCAAGTTTTAAGTTGTCTCCAGCAGGAGTCTCAACAGGGGTAGCTGTTTCATCGTCTGTACAGCTGTGCAGGAAGAAAATGCTTACTGCAATCAAGCCTAAAGTTTTAAATAGCGTTTTCATTGTGTTGTGTTTTTAATGTCAATTAAAAGTGAAGCCGTTGGCAAAAAAATTATCTCGAATGGCTTTCGCTCGGTCCATGTCGTCTTGGTTTTCAGGGTCTGAAATCACTAGTGGATTTTCAACAGGGTTAACAGCATCAAAAAAAGTTGACAACTCCAAAGAGGCGGTGTAAGAAACTTTATTTCCCAAAAGCAATGAGAAGGTGCGATTTCTCGCAAAAGTCATCGCTAATTCATCCGTTGCAATTATCCACTCGAAAGGCAAGGTGGGTTCTAGTGATCCTGTTGTATCGGTAGGGTCAAA
>JAIULY010000230.1 GCA_022565875.1 Schleiferiaceae bacterium
AAGACGCCATATACGCCAAGCCCGATTTTTCAGAGGCCGACGGTATGCGCGCCTCCGAATTGGAGTCTGAGTTTGCGGAAATGGACGGCTGGAACGCAGAATCAGATGCCGCTGCGATGTTGAGTGGACTAGGTATTGAAGAGGAAGACCACTACGGATTGATGAAAGATATAGCGGGCAACAAAAAAGTGCGCGTGCTTTTGGCCCAGGCCCTTTTTGGTAATCCCGATGTGTTAATACTTGATGAGCCTACCAACGACTTAGATCTGCAGACCATAACTTGGCTAGAAGACTTTCTTTTGAATTTCAAAAATACCGTTATCGTTGTTTCGCATGATAGGCACTTTTTGGATACCGTTTGTACCTATGTTGCCGATATTGATTTCGGTAGAATAAAATTGTTTACAGGCAATTACACCTTTTGGTATGAAAGTAGTCAATTAGCATTGCGCCAACGTTCGGCCTCCAACAAAAAAGCCGAGCAAAAAAAGAAAGAACTTCAAGAGTTCATCATGCGCTTTAGTGCCAACGCCTCCAAAAGCAAGCAAGCCACTAGTCGTAAAAAATTACTGGAAAAAATTAATTTGGACGACATTGAACCTTCAACACGACGATACCCCGCCATCATTTTCCAGCAAAATCGCCCAGCAGGTGACCAAATTTTAGATGTAGAAAACTTTGCCGTGCAGCGCAACGATGGCCGATTCCTTTTTGAAAATTTGAACTTCAAAGTCAACCGCGGCGATAAAATAGCATTTTTAGCAAAAGACGGTTTGACAATTTCCAGTCTTTTCCAAATTTTAATGGGCGAAGCCACACCCACACGTGGTGAATTTAAGTTTGGACAAACCATAACGCCGGCTTACCTGCCCTCAGAAAACAGCAGCTATTTTGATGGATCTGAAAATCTAATCGATTGGTTGCGAAAGTACTCCACGGAAAAAGACGAAATTTATATTCGTGGATTTTTGGGTAAAATGTTATTTTCTGGTGAGGAGGTGTTTAAAAAGTCTGATGTTTTGTCTGGAGGTGAAAAGGTACGCTGTATGCTTTCGCGCATGATGTTAGCGGGCGGCAATGTCCTTATTCTAGACGAGCCCACGAATCACTTGGATTTGGAGAGCATTCAAGCTTTGAACAACGCCTTGCAAGATTTTGATGGTACCGTGCTGTTTACTTCGCATGACCACGCGTTCACGCAAACGGTGGCCAATCGGATAATCGAAATATTCCCCACAGGGCAACTCGACAAGTTGCTGTCCTATGACGAATATATTGCAGACCCACAAATAGCAGCGCAACGCGAAGCCATGCGTAAAAAATCTGTGATGGCATAAGCAATGCCATCAAAAAAAGCGCGAATCCCGAAAAGGTTCGCGCTTTTTTTTAGAGTTTTAAGAAGGTTTTAGGGTTTCATCAAACACAAAATTGTTGCATTAATCAAACATATCTCCGTCGCCATTGCCACGCATGGCCTCCTCGGCACGCTTTGCTTTGTATCCTTTAAAACGATACGTAAAAGCTACTGTTAGAATTCGTGTTTCTCTATTGAACATGCGCTCTTGTTCAAAAGTACCGGCAGCTGTTTGAATAACAAACCGCCGTGTATCAAATACGTCCGTCAACGTCACACTTACTGTTCCATTTCCCTTCATCACTTCCCTACGCAAAGCAACGTCCAAGTTAAAAATGGGTGCTATCTCCCCTTGAGGCAACACAATTGGACCGCGATAATTGCTTGAAAGCTGCACATTAAACCATTTTGGAACCCGCCAATTCGCAATCAAACTTGACGTCCAAGAAAAGTTGGTGTTAGAAATCACACCCTCCCTTGTAGGTGCCGTTACATCCGCACGAAAAGCATTAGCTGTAAAGGTTACATCCAGTTTTTTCCCAAAGTTCATCTGATTGACCCACTCTATACCCGTGTTATTTTGTGTTGTGGCATTGGTCCAAGTTACACCAACAATTTCAGGAGTAAACGCCTCAAAAATGCGTGACAAACCATTAGTAGTGTAGCGGTGAAACACCGTTAAAGTTGAAAAATACCCGCCAAACCGGCCTAAGAAGCCAAACTCATAATTATCCGTGTAAGAAGGCTGTAAATATGGATTGCCATAACGAACATTAAGTGGATCTTGCACATTAATCAACGGCGCCAAACTCCACGTTCCCGGCCTACTAATGCGTCGGCTGTAGTTCAAAACCAAAGAACGTTCTTTCCCTAGGCTATAATCAAAATAGATGCTCGGGAAAAAGTCGAAGTAATTGTTTACATGCGTACAATCAATGGCTGGTTGGTAGCTTTCTGTGAGCGAATACTCGCCGCGCAAACCTATTTGGTATTTTAATCCACCCCATTCATCTCGGTAGGTAATGTATCCCGCGTGCACATCTTCTACAAAGTCGAAGTCGCCGGTTACTAGTGTGTTGCGAATTAATGGATCAGAGGCGGTGGAGGCCTCATCGAGTGTTTGAATACGCTCAAATCGACGAAGTGTTGATTTGGCGCCTACATCTATCCTACCCGTTTCAGATGTTGGCTTTTGATAATCAGCTTGTAAAATGGCCTGTCGTGTAAACCTTGGACGTGCAAAAACCTGATACAATTCGTTGTTCACTACGTTTTCCCCTGTAAAAAACTGCTCCTCAAAAAACTCAGTTCGGTCAACATCGTCAATGGAAAAAGTACCCAAAAAGTCAAAGCGATGTCCTTTCTTGTCCAATTCGTAGGAATAAGCAGTACCTACCTCAAAATTGCGACGCAGCTCTTCTTCCAAAAGATTTCGTGTACTGCCACTATCCAAACCCCCATTCAATCGCTGAAAGCTGTTATTATAATCTCGATTACGTCCACCGGGGCGATAATCTCCCGAAGCAAAAACCGACAAAATTTGTTTTTCCGACAAGTCGATATCCATACCCATCCGTAGGTTTTGTCCCGTGAAATAGTTTAGCGTATTGAAGTCTTGATTGAGTACAGGAGATGTGTTTCCTGTAAGATCGAAGCGCTCTGTTTCGCCCACCTGCCATAACTCACGATATTGAAAATTGTAATTGACATAATAATTGACCTTTTCAGTTCTGTAGTTCAAGTTAATGCCTGCTTGGTACTTGTTATTGGTTCCTACAGAAGTATTTACCTGTCCATTAAGGCCTTTCATTTGGCCTTTTTTCAAAACAATATTGATAATCCCCCCTACTCCGGCAGCATCATACCGTGAAGATGGATTCGTAATTAACTCAACCGATTCGATAGCATTCGCGGGAAACTGAGCTAAAACAGACTCAGCGTCATCGCCAGAGAGGTTGGTTTGGCGGCCATTGATGTAAATCAAAATATCACCACTACCTCTTAGCGATAGTCCACCTTCTTCATCAACAGTAATCGAGGGAAGTGTTTCCAATAAATCCACCGCCGAGCCGCCTTCAGCTAGAGAAGAGTTTTCAAGGTTAAACACTTTTTTGTCAAAATCAGTAGAAAACAAAGCCGCAGCGGCTTCTACTTGAATTTCTTGTAATTGTGTAGCATCAACAGATAGATTGATACTCTTGAGTTTGTTGTTACCCGAAGAAACAGAAACCACACGGTAAGAGGCACGATACCCAATAAACGAGGCCCGAAGCAGGTATTCTCCCGGCCGAACCTCTAGAGAGAATGCACCGCTAGCGTCAGAGGTTGTACCTGCTATAGCTATAGAATCCGTAAGGTTTAGAATAGCCACATTGGCAAAAGGGAGAGGATCTTTACCACCATTCTCAGTGACTTTCCCCTTTACAACGGCTTGACTAAAAACAGAAAGGGTTGTCAAGAACAACCCAATTAAAACTGCGTATTTATTGAAAATCATTAATTTACGTGTCAAATAAAAGGTAAGGCAAAGGTAAACACTTTATTGGCGCCCTCCTATTAAATTAGGTTAATGACATTGATCCAGGCCCATTGATTTTTAAGAAGGAATTTGTTTTAGGTACTGCGGTGCGTGATGGGTTTCATGCGATCCCGTAGCGGCGGGGCTTGTCCACGCCAGGCTTGGGAAACGAGTCGTAATTCATTCCGCGCATCTTTCCATAGGGTTTGGGCGTTTGGCGCGGCGTGTTCCGGTGACGGCGATTAGTTATTCATTGCACGATTTTTTTTTTGGAACACTGAGTTGCACTGAGAAGGCACGGAGTTGCACTGAGGGCGATGTTTGATACCCTTTGTGGGCTTTGGGTGAAACCTATGTAAACCAAATTTTCAAT
>JAIULY010000231.1 GCA_022565875.1 Schleiferiaceae bacterium
AGTGCCGCAATGAGCGACACTACTAATGGAGTAATTGATCTAGCCATTTAAAATAGGTTGTGCCGTTACAAAATTGTAAAATTAAGCGCCCTCCGAAAAGTCCCTTTCTACCAAACGCCAACTTATCGGGACATTATTAAATCCTCACTAACAATTCGTTAACTCCAGTCCAAAAAATTCCCTCCGCGGCGCTTTTGATTGCAATCATCCTTTTCAGAGCAGACTCAAAAATAACTAAATAGTTCCATATTGCAAACACACAAAACTACCTACAAACAAAAATGACAAAACTAAGATAACCTAACCATACAGGTACTCAATTGAGAAAAATTCTCTTTCCCCTCAGCAACAAATTGTATTTGCTTCACCATTATGTAAAGCCACGATCCACTTGGCTTGGCTTGCCCCAAAGAAGCCCCTAGAAGTGGCGCTATTTTTATGCGTTCTAAATAGTAAGGTTTTCTATTGTAGTATGCGTTTGGATGCTATTTTTGTCGAGTTTAAATCTCAGATATTTTAAATAAACTACAAATTGTATGGCTGCTAATAGCATGTTAGGATCTTCACTCGTGAAGAAGTATTGGATGGCGTTAACAGGATTGTTTCTGTGCACCTTTTTAATTGTCCACTTAGCTGGAAACCTGCAACTCATGGGTGGTGATGCCGCGAGGGAAGGGTTCAATGAATACGCAAAGTTCATGACGACCTTCCCACTAATCAAAATCACCTCTTACCTTTTGTACTTCTCCATTTTGTTTCATGCGTTTGACGGTATTTTGTTGACCATTCAAAACAGAAAAGCACGTCCTGTGCAGTATGCTTACGAAAAACCCAGCGCCAACTCCATTTGGGCAAGCCGCAACATGGGGTTGTTAGGCACGATTATATTGGTGTTTATTGTTACGCACATGGCCAACTTCTGGGCACGAATGCATTGGGGAGAAATGCCAATTGATGTCAATGGCAACAAAGATCTTTTCACGGTAGTGATGGAGTTTTTCAGAGATCCATCTTTGGGCGTTGTATTCACGCTGGTATATGTCATTTCAATGATTGCAATGGGCTTTCATTTGTGGCACGGGTTCTCCAGCGCTTTCCAAACGCTTGGCATTAACCACAAAAAATATAACAAGATTATCAAAAGCGTTGGCTATGGTTTTTCTGTAATCATTCCGGCGCTTTTTGCTGTTATCCCCGTGTACATTTTTTTAACAAAATAAAAACAGAATGCTCCTCCACTCCTATTGACAAGTCTCCAGGTCAATATTTTGCGAGGTGTATCGTTCATTAAATATTCTTATCGAATGAAATTAGACGCTAAAATTCCAGAAGGAACACTTCAAACCAAGTGGACCAGTCACAAGTCCAATGTGAAACTGGTAAGTCCAGCCAACAAGCGGAAGATTGATGTAATTGTTGTAGGAACAGGATTGGCAGGTAGCTCAGCGGCAGCTTCTCTTGCAGAGCTCGGATACAATGTCAAAGCATTCTGTTACCAAGATTCTCCTCGAAGAGCGCACTCTATCGCAGCACAAGGGGGTATCAACGCAGCAAAAAACTATCAAAACGACGGTGACTCTACCTATCGCTTGTTTTACGACACCGTTAAAGGTGGTGACTACCGCGCCCGTGAATCCAATGTGTATCGATTGGCCGAAGTCAGTGCCAATATCATCGACCAATGCGTAGCACAAGGTGTTCCCTTTGCCCGTGAATACGGCGGATTGCTAGACAACCGCTCCTTTGGAGGCGTACAAGTTTCCAGAACGTTTTACGCGAAAGGTCAAACGGGTCAGCAGTTGTTGCTCGGTGCCTATTCGGCATTGAGTCGCCAAATCGCAAAAGGCCGCGTGAAAATGTACAATCGCCACGAAATGCTTGAGCTTGTTGTAGTAGACGGAAAAGCGCGTGGTATTATTGCCCGCAACCTAGCTACGGGCGAAATTGAGCGCCACGGTGCCCACGCGGTGTTGTTGTGCTCCGGTGGTTACGGAAACGTTTTCTTCCTTTCTACAAATGCCATGGGTTGTAATGTTACCGCTGCTTGGAAGGCCCACCGAAAGGGAGCTTTTTTCGCCAATCCGTGCTTTACGCAAATTCACCCTACGTGTATTCCTGTTTCAGGTACCTATCAATCCAAGCTTACGCTAATGTCCGAGTCGTTGCGGAATGACGGACGTATTTGGGTACCCAAAGACCGGAAAGATGCAGAAGCCATCCGTGAAGGCCGCTTGAAGCCTACCGATTTGCCAGAAGAAAAACGCGATTATTACTTGGAGCGTCGCTATCCATCTTTTGGAAACTTGGTGCCGCGCGACGTGGCCTCCAGAGCAGCCAAAGAACGCTGTGACGAAGGTTTTGGCGTGAACAAAACCGGAGAAGCTGTTTACCTTGATTTTGACGCGGCTATTATGCGCTACGGCCAAGAGCAAGCCAACCTGAAAGGAATGCCCAACGCCAGCAAAGAAGAAGTTCGGAAAATGGGCGAACAAGTAGTAGAGGCCAAATACGGCAACTTGTTCCAGATGTATGAAAAAATCACCGATATCAACCCGTACAAAAGCCCGATGATGATTTACCCGGCGGTGCATTACACCATGGGTGGTCTTTGGGTAGATTACAACTTGATGACAACCGTACCAGGCTGTTTCGCATTGGGAGAGGCTAATTTCTCTGACCACGGCGCCAACCGCCTAGGTGCATCTGCATTGATGCAAGGCTTGGCTGACGGCTACTTCGTGATTCCTTACACTGTTGGTGAATACTTGGCCGATGACATCCGCACAGGTACTATCTCTACAGATCTACCAGAATTTGAAGCCGCTGAAAAAGAGGTTACAAATCGCATCCATAGCTTGCTCAACAACAATGGTACACGCACGGTGGACTCTTTCCACAAAGAGTTGGGAAAAATCATGTGGGACAAATGCGGGATGGCGCGCAATGCACAAGGACTAAAAGAGGCCTTGAAAGACATCAAAGCGTTGCGCGAAGCCTTTTACAAAGAAGTGCGCGTACCCGGCAAAGCCAATACCATTAACCCAGAGTTGGAAAAAGCTGGCCGCGTTGCTGACTTTTTAGAACTCGGTGAATTGATGTGCCTCGACGCCCTTACAAGAGAAGAGTCGTGCGGTGGACACTTCCGCGAAGAGTTCCAGTCTGAAGACGGCGAAGCTTTGCGCGATGATGAAAACTTTGCTTTTGTTTCTGCATGGGAATACACAGGCGAACCCAGCAATGCAACGCTTCACAAAGAAGAGTTGGTGTTTGAAAATGTAGAATTGAAAACACGCAGTTACAAGTAAACGAGATTGCAGAACAAAATTTGAAAACAAAAAAACAAAGCCATGAATATTACTCTTAAAGTTTGGCGCCAAGAAGGTCCGAATACTCCCGGAAAAATCCAAGACTACCTCGTAAAAGAGGTGTCTCCCGATATGTCATTTTTAGAAATGATGGACGTATTAAACGAAGACCTTGTTGAGAAAGGAGAAGACCCTATTGCATTTGATCACGACTGTAGAGAAGGCATCTGCGGTTCTTGTTCGATGTTTATCAACGGAGAAGCACACGGCCCTGGCAGAGGCATAACCACCTGCCAATTGCACATGCGCTCTTTTAAGGATGGTGATACCATTTATGTAGAACCCTGGAGAGCTAAGGCATTTCCAATTATCAAAGACCTCATTGTAGATCGCGGTGCTTTTGATCGCATCATTCAAAGTGGTGGCTATATTTCGGCAAACACTTCGGGAAATACACAAGACGCTAACGCGATCCCTATTCCTAAGGAAGATGCTGATGAAGCTTTCTATGCCGCTACTTGCATCGGTTGCGGTGCCTGTGTGGCGACGTGTAAAAACTCGTCGGCAATGCTGTTTGTATCTGCCAAAGTGAGTCAATTTGCACTATTGCCGCAAGGTAAAGTAGAAGCTGCCGAGCGCGTAGAAAACATGGTGAAGCAAATGGACCTTGAAGGATTTGGCAACTGCACCAATACCGGTGCTTGCGAGGTAGAATGCCCCAAAGGCATCAGCCTAGAAAACATCGCCCGCATGAACCGCGAATACATGAGCGCCTCATTGGCATCTAGCAAATAAAAACTATCGCTAGAAATACTAAAAAAAAGCCACCAAAAGTCTTGGTGGCTTTTTTTATGGCGCGTACGCTTCGCA
>JAIULY010000232.1 GCA_022565875.1 Schleiferiaceae bacterium
AGGCGATCTTCTTTGGTCATCCAGCTGGCGCCCACTCGACCAGAAAAACCGGATACATAAAACCGATGTGGGCCTTCTGGTGCCACAACTAAAACATCGTCACCTTGCAAAAAGTGAAAATGACGAATAAAAAACTCCGGGTGCTGACCATAGCCGTGCAGCACCAAGAGGATCTGTTTGATTTTTGGAGAAGGTGTGCCCCAAGTAAAGTATCGGACTTGCTTCGTTATCTCAAAGCGGTGTTCACTGCTTTGCATTTTTGAAGTCGGGTCTACGTTTTTCCATAAAGGCTTGTGTACCTTCCTCAAACTCTGGAGTTGCAAAACAATTGCCAAAGCCGGCTATTTCGGCTTGATAGCCATCTACACCTGTTGCAAAACCTGCATTTACCGCACCGATAGCCTCGCGAATGGCATTGGGTGAGTTTCGTGCAATCTTTTGAGCCATACCGCGACAGGTTTCTAAAAGCGATTCTTGTGGTACAACGTGGTTGACCAACCCCCAATCTAAAGCTTCTGCTGCGGCAATCATGCCTCCGGTGAAGATCATTTCAAAGGCCTTTCCTTTGCCCACGAGTTGGGGCAAGCGTTGGGTTCCGCCATAGCCGGGAATCACGCCTAACGTTACTTCTGGCAAGCCTACTTTAGCATTTTCCGAAGCCACGCGGATGTGGCAGCTCATGGCTAATTCCAAACCGCCGCCCAAGGCAAAGCCGTTGACCGCCGCAATGACTGGTTTGGGAAACCGCTCTATCTTGTTAAACAATTGCTCATGTCCCACCTCAGCTAGTTTTGCCCCCTCTTCGATGGAAAAAGCAGCGAACTCTTTGATATCTGCACCAGCTACAAAGGCCTTTTCCCCACTTCCTGTAATGATGACCACCTGAACGGCAGCGTCTTCAGAAACGGCATCCAAGGCGGAGCTCAAGGCGGCAATCGTTTCTTTGTTGAGCGCGTTCAGTTGCTTCGGGCGGTCTATGGTTATGGTAAGAATGCCGTCGTTTTGCTCGAGTTGTAAATTCGGATACATGTCTGTCGTTTTTAAAAGTTGGGTTTCAATAAGTATTTGTTGTAGAAGGCCTCTATAATGTTCACGGCCTCTTCAGGGGTGTCTACCAATTCAAATAAGAATAGGTCTTCTGGACTGGCATTTTTGTACTCGTCTATCAGGGTTTGTTTGATCCAATCGAGCAAACCTCCCCAGAATTTTTTCCCCACCAAAACTACCGGGAATCGCCCGATTTTTAAGGTCTGTATCAATGTCAAGGCTTCAAAAAACTCATCCAACGTTCCAAATCCCCCAGGCATTACCACAAAGCCTTGAGAATATTTCACAAACATGACCTTACGAACAAAAAAGTAATCAAAGTTGAGGTTTTTGTCGGCGTCGATATAGGGGTTGTGTGATTGTTCGTGTGGCAATTCGATGTTTAAACCCACCGAAACACCACCTCCGCGCTGTGCCCCTTTATTTCCTGCTTCCATGATACCAGGCCCACCACCTGTAATCACGCCATACCCTTTTTGGGTTAAGCGGAAGGCGAGGTCCTCGGCCATTATATAAACGGGGTTGTCAGGTTTGGTTCGCGCTGACCCAAAAATGGATACACAGGGCCCAATCCGACTTAATTTTTCATACCCTTCTACAAACTCAGCCATAATTTTGAAAATGGCCCAAGAGTCATTGATGCGCACTTCGTTCCACGATTTGTGGCTAAATGCTCTTCTGATTTTTTCGTCTGTTTTCATTGTGTTTCTCTTTTCTAATTTAGTTTATATTTCAGATTGTGAAATCATTAAGGACAATGGTCACAATCCCAATTCTGACTTTAAAAACTGCGCCGTCAAGCTTTTTTTGCTGCGCACTACTTTTTCAGGGGTTCCCTGTGCTACTACAGTGCCTCCGCCATTACCACCTTCAGGCCCAATATCAATTAGGTAGTCGGCTAGTTTTATAACGTCTAGGTTGTGTTCAATTATCAAAACGGAATTACCCCGGTCAACCAACTTTTGCAACACATCCATCAACACGCGGATGTCTTCAAAATGAAGCCCTGTTGTAGGCTCATCCAAAATATACAGCGTGTTGCCAGTATCGCGTTTGCTTAGCTCTGTAGCCAATTTTACCCGTTGTGCCTCTCCTCCTGAAAGTGTTGTGCTCTGTTGCCCTAGGGTAATATAGCCCAATCCAACATCTTCAATCGTTCTAATTTTTTGAAGCACCTTCGGTATTTTGTCAAAAAACTTCACGGCCTCGCTTACCGACATCTCCAACACATCGGATATCGATTTACCGCGGTACCGAATTTCTAGCGTTTCCCGATTGAAGCGCTTGCCCTGACACGTTTCGCATGGCACATACACATCGGGGAGGAAATTCATTTCTATCACGCGCAAGCCTGCACCTTGACACGTTTCACAGCGCCCGCCTTTCACATTGAAAGAAAAACGCCCCGGTTTATAGCCTCGGATTTTAGCCTCGGGCAAATTAGCAAATAAATCTCGAATATCGCTCAACACTCCGGTGTAAGTTGCTGGATTGGATCGTGGGGTGCGTCCGATGGGTGATTGGTTGATGTCGATAACCTTGTCTAAGTGCTCTAATCCTTTGATGGTTTTGTAAGGCAGTGGTTCTTTTACAGCATTGTAAAAATGCTTATTCAAAATCCGATATAGGGTTTCATTGATCAACGAACTCTTTCCACTGCCTGAAACACCAGATACCACCACCATGCAACCCAAGGGGAGTTTGATGTTGACGTCTTTTAAATTGTGACCGCTGGCGCCTTTCAATTCAAGAAACAGCCCATTACCGGGCCTGCGGGTTTCGGGTACCGCAATCTTTCTAGTCCCGTTTAAGTATTGCGCAGTGAGGGAATTGCTGTTTAAGATGTCTTGCAATGTGCCCTGCGCCACAATTTGTCCACCAAATTTTCCAGCTCCCGGGCCAACGTCGTACACCACATCGGCGGCTTCAATCATGTCTTTGTCGTGTTCCACTACAAGCACGGAATTGCCTACGTCGCGCAAGGATTTCAGTGAGTCAATGAGCTTTTGATTGTCGCGTTGGTGCAAACCAATACTGGGCTCGTCTAAAATATAGAGCACACCAACGAGCTGACTGCCAATTTGTGTGGCTAAGCGAATGCGCTGGGCTTCTCCACCAGAAAGGGTCTTTGATGAGCGGTTTAACGACAGGTAACTCAACCCCACATCTAGCAAAAACTGTGTGCGCGCTTTCAGCTCTTTAAGTATTTCTGTGGCAATGCGATTTTGCTTTTCACTCAACTGTTGGGGTAGTGTGTCGAACCAATTATTTAACTCATCCAAAGAAAAATGCACCACATCAGCAATAGATTTTTCTGCAATTTTATAATAGCGAGATTCTTGGCGCAAACGACTGCCTTCACAACTGGGACAGGTTACCTCATTCATAAAATCACCTGCCCAACGCTGCATGGTTTTGGATTTCACCTCTTGACTCTGCGTTTCAATAAAAGCGATGATGCCCTCAAAGGCCGAACTGAATTTGCGCGTAATTCCCAAGGTCTTGTTTTCCACCTCCAATGTTTGCGCTGCGCCGTGAAGAATAATCGCCAGCGCTGCTTCAGGAATGTCTTTAATTGGGGTGTTTAACGTAAAACCATAGAAATCGCCGAGAATCTCTAGTTGGCTGAAAATCCATGTTTTCTTGAATTCTCCAAGAGGTTTAAGGCCGCCTTTTTTAATCGAAATAGTTGGGTCAGGTATAATTTTATCTAAAGCAACTTGTTGAATTTTGCCCAAGCCATTGCAAGTGGGGCACGCGCCTTTGGGCGAGTTAAACGAAAAGGCATTGGGCTCGGGTAGGGGATAGGCGATTCCTGTTGAGGGACACATCAGGTTTTTGCTGAAGTAGCGCACAGTTTTCGCTTCCATGTCGTAAATCATCAATACGCCATTGCCAAATTGCAATGCTGTTTTGATGCTTTCTTGCATCCGAGCTCGCACTTCTGGTGTCACGGTAAATCGGTCTACACTTACTTCTATGTCGTGTGTTTTGTAACGATCCAAACGCATACCTCGCGAAATCTCTACCAACTGCCCGTCCACGCGAGCACTTACAAAGCCCTGCTTTGCGATTTGTTCAAATAACTCTCGGTAATGGCCTTTTCTACTTTTTACTAATGG
>JAIULY010000233.1 GCA_022565875.1 Schleiferiaceae bacterium
AAACTCAACGCTGAGGCGGTGTAGGCCATCGTATCGGAGCCATGTAGAATCACGAAACCGTCATAAATGTGATAGCTCCTTCCGATAATCTGTGCCAAATCTACCCAATGGGTCGGCTGCATGTAGGAGCTATCTATAGGTACGTCAAATGAGGTGAAGTCTAATCGTACCCCGAGGTTTTCAATCTCGGGGATGTGGTTTTTTAAGTGCGAAAAGTCTAATGCCTTGAGAGCACCGGTGGTTTCATTGCGCACCATCCCAATTGTTCCTCCAGTATATATTAATAATATGCGCGGCAAGCTCATAACTCAAAAAGATTTATGGCGTTGCGGGTTGTCACTTGTGCAATATGTTCTGGCGTAGCGTTGTAAAAATGGGCGAGTTGCGCCACTACGTATGTCAAATAGCTCGGCTCATTTCGCTTGCCGCGATAGGGCACAGGCGCCAAATAGGGCGCATCGGTTTCTAAGAGCAAATGCTTTAGGTCTATTTCTGGCAACACGCGATCGAGACCCCCATTTTTAAACGTGGCGACACCACCAATTCCTAGGAGTAATCCCAAATCAATGGCGCGGTGAGCCTGCTCCAAGTTTCCTGTGAAACAATGAAAAACGCCTTTTAAATTTGGAGCCGCAATTTTTTCTAGCACCTCAAAAATTTCATCAAAGGCATCGCGGCAATGGATAGCAATGGGTTTATCTAGCTCTAGCGCCCAATGTATTTGTGTGGCAAAGGCTATTTGCTGCCGCGGTAGCGTGCTTTTGTCCCAGTACATGTCTATGCCAATTTCACCGACCGCCACAAACAACTCGGGCTGTCCGAACAGCACGCCCTTTATCAATTTGAGTTCGGCTTCAAAATCTTCTTTTACTGAGCAAGGGTGTAGCCCCATCATGGGGTGACAGTTGTCTGGGTTTTCTTGGTAGAGCTTTATGAGTGCGGGTATGGACTTGGCATCTACATTGGGCAACAAAAAATCGGTAACGCCTGCTTGCTCTGCTCGAAACAGCATAGATTCTCTGTCGTCATCAAATTCGGGTAGATATATATGTGTGTGGGTATCTATAATTCTCATGCGGCAAAGATAGCCCTTAGAAGGTTTCTCCAAAGAGACAACAACTGTCTGCGGAAAATCATCGTGCCTAAGTATTTTTACATGCTATCTACCTTACTTCATGTCTGGAAAATGCGCCAAAATCTTTTTGGCAATTTTTAATCTAGCTTTACTTTTCTTGTTGGCTTTTACCACAATCCAAGGTGCGAACTCGGTGTTAGTGGCTTGAAACATCCGCTTTTTATAGGAGGTATACTCATCCCAAAGTGCATAGGCGTTTTGGTCGACCTCGCTGTATTTCCATTTTTTTAATGGGCTGTTTTTGATGCGTTTGAATCGCTTGGCTTGTTCGTCTTTTGTAATGGACAAATAAAACTTGATTACTATAAAACCAGATTCCACCAACATTTTTTCAAACGGAACAACTTGTTTCATGAAAATATCATATTCGTCAGCAGTGCAAAATTGGTTCACGGGCTCTACGATAGCTCGGTTGTACCAACTTCTGTCGAAAAACACAATTTCCCCTTTGTTGGGCAGGTGGTTGACGTAGCGTTGAAAGTACCATTGTCCTTGTTCTAGTTCATCGGGTTTGGGTAGTGCAACGACCCTGTATTCCCTTGGGTTTAGGTGCTCCACTACACGCCTTATTGCCCCCCCTTTTCCGGCCGCATCTCGTCCTTCAAACACAACGATTACCTTTAGGCCGTTCTCTACAATGTAGTTTTGCAGTTGTTTGAGTTTTA
Source organism: Schleiferiaceae bacterium (assembly GCA_022565875.1). Lineage (GTDB taxonomy): Bacteria > Bacteroidota > Bacteroidia > Flavobacteriales > Schleiferiaceae > JAIULY01. The sequence continues at coordinate 1,801 of JAIULY010000233.1, forward strand.
CGTGGCGCTTTTCCAGTTGTTTTTCTGCTGATAAAATTTGCGCACTCTTTTCAATGTCGAGTGTTCCTTTTCGCTCCAAAAGCATCATAAGGCCCTTTTTTGTGTTGAAAAGTGACTTTGCTAATTTTTTTGAGGTCTTCTGTTCCATTAGTTATCGATTTGTTGTGTTTGACGAAAATAGCGCATCACAACATCAGGAGCTGGGGTGAGCCGAATGTTGGTGAGGTTTTTATTGTCATAATCAAAACGAGACAATACATAGCGAATACTCTCTAATCGAGCTTGACGCTTGTTGTCGGCCTTTACAATTACCCACGGGCTAAAAACGGTGTGTGTGCCAGCAAGCATTTGATTTTTATAATAGGTGTACTGGTCCCATAACTCTTGTCCTTTTTCATCTACCGGGCTGTATTTCCACTTTTTCAAGGGGTTGTTGAGGCGGCGGTGAAAGCGGGATAATTGTTCTTCTTTAGAAATGGAAAACCAAAATTTGATGATAATGGTGCCCGCCTCATATAACATGTGTTCAAAGTCAGGTACTTGAGCCATAAAGCGCTGGTATTGCTCATGGTTGCAAAACCCCATAACAGGCTCCACAACAGCACGATTGTACCAACTTCTATCGAAAAAGACCATCTCTCCAGCGTTGGGGAGTTGTTTGATGTACCGATTGAAATACCACTGCTTCCGCTCGATTTCCGTGGGCTTGTTCAGTGCCACAATGCGCATAGCTCTCGGATTCAAGTGCTCTGTAAACCTACGGATGGTTCCTCCCTTTCCTGCAGCATCGCGTCCCTCAAACAAAATAGCGACCTTCTGTTCGGTTCGCTCTACCCACTTTTGCAAGTGTACGAGCTCTGTTTGTAACGCCAGTAACTCCTGTTCATATTGGTATTTTTCTAGTACATCTTGGTACAGTTCGTTTTCGCCTTTGTGCAGCTCCAAATGTTGGAGTAGCTCTTTGTGCGTGTTTATAGGTGTTTCTGGTTTCATGCTTTTTTGTCAATGTTTCTATCACTACTGATGGCCACATAGTTCAATGGAATTGCAAAAGTCCTGCTACTACAGCGCTCATTTTAATTACTTGCTAGTGGTTTCGCAAATGTAGGAAATCATTTTGGGCTAGCTCTATACTACTCAAAATAGTGACGTGTTCATTATCAAATCTAATTAGGATAGTGTTGCTTTGTAATAAGTTGTAAACGGGGTTTACAATGATGAGGCAGTGGTTTGTTCGATGAAAAAGATGCAGGATGACACGGGATAAAAATCACCAAATCATGCCTGCCCACAACAATAAAGAAACGATATTTGCACCCTTATAATCAAAACGAACTCGTACAAATAGCATCAGCACTTTTTAGGGGTGTTGGCAATCATTTTATAACATTGACATGGAAGACAATCTTTTCAAAAACGTAATTGGTCATGCCAAAGAATACGGTTTTGTATTTCAAAGCAGTGAAATTTACGATGGCTTAAGTGCTGTCTACGATTACGGTCAGAACGGGGTGTTGTTGAAAAACAATATTCGTGATTTTTGGTGGAAATCTATGGTACAGATGCATGAAAACATTGTAGGGATTGATACCGCTATATTCATGCACCCCACAACTTGGAAGGCTTCAGGCCATGTAGATGCGTTTAACGACCCCCTCATTGACAACAAAGACTCTAAAAAGCGTTACCGCGCCGATGTGTTAATCGAGGAGGCCATTGAAAAGTTCAACCAAAAGATAGAAAAGGAAGTAGCCAAGGCAGCCAAACGTTTTGGAGAAACTTTTGATGCGGCGCTGTATCAACAAACCAACCCTCGGGTGGTTGGCTATGCCGAAAAACGCGATGCATTGCACCAACGATTCGCGGCGGCTTTAGAGAGCAACAACCTTGAGGAAGTGCGTCAAATAATCATCGATGAAAAAATAAATTGCCCTATTTCAGGAACTTGTAATTGGACTGAGGTGCGACAATTCAATTTGATGTTTGGCACTAAGTTGGGCTCTGTGGCCGAAGGCGCCATGGATTTGTACCTGCGTCCAGAAACTGCTCAAGGAATTTTTGTGAATTACTTGAACGTTCAAAAGACCGGACGCATGAAGATTCCCTTTGGAATCGCGCAAACGGGTAAAGCATTCCGAAACGAAATTGTGGCGCGCCAGTTTATCTTCAGAATGCGTGAGTTTGAGCAAATGGAAATGCAGTTTTTTGTGCGCCCTGGCACCGAGTTGCAGTGGTATGAAACGTGGAAGGCTAATCGAATGAAATGGCACGAGGCGTTGCAATTGCCCAACGGTCGGTATCGTTTCCACAACCACGATAAACTCGCACATTATGCCAACGCGGCTGCCGACATTGAGTTCGA
>JAIULY010000234.1 GCA_022565875.1 Schleiferiaceae bacterium
CCCCCCCCCCCCCCCCCCCCCCCCCCCCCGATTTGTGTTTTTAAGGTTTTGTCGCCGTACGCGCAATCCACTAATCCCGCACCGGACGGTGTTCTGATCGGGGTGGTTTGGGGCTTTACGCGGTACGCTCAACGCTCAACGCTTGCACCGTAACGGGTCTTGATTGGGGTGGTTTGGGGCTTTACGCAGTACGCTCAACGCAGTACGCTTAACGCTGAACGCTTGCACCGTAACGATTCGTGATTGGATTGGTTGGGGCTGTATGCGGAATGCTTTTAGCCTAACGCTTGCACAGTAACGATTCTTGATGGGGGTGATTGGAAACGCGCAGACCACTTTCAAACTTTTCACTTTTCACTTTTAAACTTTCAACACTTGGACTAAGCTCAGTGCAAGCTTTCAACTTTCAAATAACTAAAAGTTGAGTCTGTAAACTTTTTTAGGACGGGTCAAAACTTTTCACTTTCAACTTTCAAACTTTCCACTCCCCTTCCCCGCTGGCTGAGCGAAGCCGAAGCCGAGGAACCGGCTACTTTTCACTTTTCACTTTCAACTTTCAACTTTCAAACTTTCAACTCGCCCCCTCCCCGCTAGCTGAGCGAAGCCGAAGCCGAGGAACCAGCTATTTTTCACTTTCAACTTTCAACTTTCAACTTTCAACTTTCAACTTTCAAACTTTCAACTTTCAAACTTTCAAACTTTCAAACTCTCAAACTCCCCCTCATTACATCACGATACACCTGCATCATCCCCTGCACCATATTTTGTTCGCTGTGCTGCTGCTCAACTTTTTTTCTTGCGGCAAGAAGAATGCGGTTGCGCACTTCCGGGGTTTCCTGCATAACCTCTTTTATTGTAGCTGCAGTAGCTTGCACATTTCTTATCGGAACTATCCAACCTGTTTCCCCGTGCACCACCACCTCCTCCATGCCCCCGCAATTGGTACTAATAACAGGTGTGCCTAACAGCATCGCCTCAAGAACTACATTGGCGATGCCCTCCTCTACACTGGGCAACAGGAAAGCATCAGCAGCTGAAAGATGGGTTTTTACAGCAGAAAATGGAACGTTGCCTAATACTACCACACTATCGGCTAAGCCCAATTGATGAATTTGAAAAAGCAACTCTTCTGAATCCGCACCACCAATGATGGTGTAGCAGAAAGAAACGCCTTGACGCTTTAATTCATGCAAGGCATCTAAAGCTATGTGATAGCCTTTTTTCCAATGACTTCTGCCAATTGAAAGAAGTTGAAATGGCTTGTTTTTCTCCTTTCTTTCAATACGAGCTATTGGTGGAAACTGGGTCAAATCAAAACCACTATACACAACGTGGCAACGGGAAAGGTCGGCACCGTATTTTGCGGCTTCGTGGCATATAGCATTAGAAACGCCGTGAAAGGCATTTACTTTTGGGAACACGCTGTTGTACCGCGCTGCCAATTTGGGATTGCAAATAGGACTGTAGTTGATTTGCGCTCCTCTTAAACTCAAAACAAGACCGATATCTACCAATCCGCACCATGCAAAAATTGGGATATCTTTGGCCCATTGCACATGAATAATGTCTGGCTGTTCCCACAAAAGTGGATACACGTGCGCTTTGGTTCCCCAATGCTTGTACCCGTTTTCTTTCATCCAATGGTCTACCCGCTTTTTCTTTTGCGATTGAAAAATTGTGAGCAGAAAAGTGTATTTCAAAAACAACTTGAATTTCCCTATGCGCCCTTCTTGCCAACCGTCTTGAAATCCACGGATGCGGACAGCCTTGGGGGGAATGACGCGCTTTTTAAACTTGCCATGCATAGAAACTTCCACCCCACTTTTGGCTAAACCTGCTGCTAGTCTATTCACAAAGGTGGGAGCTGGTAGTTGACCTACGTAAAGTGCTACTTTCAACGTTTTCATAAATTCCTTTAAGCGTGCTTTTGGTAAAATTCCAAAAATGCGTCACTTGTGCGCTCACTAGTGAAGTTTTGCGCTACTGTGGCGCGTCCTTTGTTCGCCAGGGCGTCTTTTTCTTTTAGGGTGAGTTGGCTCCAAAAACGGATGGTTGATGCAATAGCACTTGGATTTCGGGGCGCAACTAGAAAACCATTTTCACCCGAGGTAATCAACTCTTGCATACCTCCGCACTGACTTGCTACCACCGCCGTACCCACCGCCATTGCTTCAATTGCAGCGTTGGCTATCCCCTCAGAAACGCTTGGCAACAATAAAAGTGAAGCCTTTTGTAAGTGTTGAATAACTGCATCAGTAGCTAGCTGAGGGACAAAACGCACGCGGTCTTGAAGTCCGTATTCAGAAACTTGATACAACAACTCTTCTGGTGGTGCACCGCCAACAATCGTGTACTGAAAGGCCATACCACCTTTTTGAAGCCTCGCAAGCGCCTCAATCGCATAATGGAGGCCTTTTACCCAACTGGGCCTGCCTACAGAAATCAAATGAAGCGTCTCGGATGCATCGCGCTTGGAAGGTGGCAAAAACTTGAAATGTTGTAAGGGTAATCCGGAATAAATCACCTGTGCATTTGAGGTGGGTAAGCCATATGGCTGCGCTGCACGGATGATATCCCTGCATACACCATGGACGCCATTGAGTTTGGAGAAAACACGGCGATACTGTTCGGCGGTTTCGGGTTCAATGGCAGGATTGACATAAATATTCGAGCCGCGCAAACTCACCAATAATTTAATACCGAACTCTTGTACCCAAAGAAAATCTTCTACTCCTTTTACCCATTGTACATGGAAAACTGTTGGTTTGTGCCACAAAATAGGATAAAATCGAGCCTGTGTATGTCTCGAAAGCACATGGTTCTCTTTCAGATGTGCATCTAATTTTTTCTTTTCTTTTGCCTTCCAAACACCTAACAAAAAGCTATATCTCAACCAAGTAAAAAATTTTGAGAGATTAAACCTTGAGTATAAATTATAGGATATATACTTTACGTTAGGTATTTTTTTGTGGTGTTGGACCGCTGTGCCAAAAACATAAACCCTTTGCCCGGCAGTAGTTAAGTCACTGATGAGCCGATTGATAAAAACCGTGGTGGGCAAGGTAGTAACATATATACCAATGCGCATTAGGGAACTTGAAAATGGTGCTGCTTGGCAAATACACTTAACGTAACTAATATACTCAACGGATGACTCCAGTATACCTTATCTCCTCTTTGAAAGAGATTGTAATACTTAACGGCTACTTCTTTGGGCACCAATTCCGCAAAAGCGGGATTTTCAAAAAGCCAATACCTCAGCTGTTGATTATTCTCGGCGCCAAGAAACTGAATTTCCCAATTTCGCTGCACAAGCTGCTTGTCGAACAATTTTTCATTGATAATGCGCTTGGCTTTGTTGACGACGCGATAAGGCAAGTGTGCCATCGTAAGATGTTTATTCGCCGTATACAAATTATATGGCGCTTTGGCCTGCCAAGCTACTTTGGCCAATTCCGGACTGTATTTTTTGATATACTCCAACTGTATCTGTCTAGCTGCTAAATGCTTTTCGGGAATCCCCATAATAAAAGTACACATCCGATCATCGTAATAGGGTAAAGCAATGGGTTTGTGCGCACTAAAATAATTGAGGTTGGTACTTGTCCAACGCGTGGCCCAATAGAGCGACTTAAATGCACGCACTCTTGCATTGGCGTCTGAAATGTTGATGCGCTCGTGCATGGTGCTTATTCGTTGGGCAAGGCGGGCTTCAAAATCTCCATCGAGTCCCCAAGCTTGCCACAAATCAGCGGCTAACTCTTTCCCTCCTTTTTTTAACACTTTTTTATACAAAATATCCACTTGTGAAGCAAAACTCTCATCAGAATGTACCCCCATATCATCAAACAATACATCTCCCCAATGTCCGAGCAACCAGATATCTCCATTGTTACTCAACTGTTCTGCTACGGCAACTTGGCGCGCATGTGTAAACTCTGCATAACACCCGTTTACCTTTCCGGCATCTTCTATTTTATTCCACAAATACCCCGGAGGAATGACCAACTCCTCGAACGCCCAACCCAAAGCCTTCGCCATTTCGCGACCGTAATAGGTCTCTTCAAAACTCCCCTCAAAGCGATAGCTGTAAGTGTAGGGCTGCCTGCCAATATTCTGCATGGCGACAGCCAAGGTTCGGCTGTCTAAACCGCCCGATA
>JAIULY010000235.1 GCA_022565875.1 Schleiferiaceae bacterium
CACGTTATTAAAACGTGAGTAAAATTTACACACGTTCTCAAGACCCTTTTTTAAGCAATTTATAAAGCTTGATATTCACGTAAATCACTTCTTTTCCTTTAATTTCTGCTACCAGAATCCCCAAATCTTCAAGTGTTTTCAAATAATTTCCTGCAGTTTTTCTATTCAATTTAAGATTTCCCACCAAAAACTCAATCTTGCAGTACGGATGGACAAAAAGCTGCTCGATCAAATCTTTAGAATAGATTCTAGGTAACTTCTCCTGCACCAATTTTTGTGTTTCGTTGAACAGTAGATTGATTTTGTTGATTTGCTCAATTGTACTTTTAGCTGTCTGCTCTATGCCTTTGAGTATATACAGAATCCAATCTTCCCAATTATTTTTAGTACGCACTTCTTGTAATAGCCTGTAGTAATCTCCTTTATTTTGAATGATATATGAACTCAAGTACAGAACAGGTTCGTTCAATAAACCTTTCAAGATCAAATACAAAACATTGATAATCCTTCCAGTCCTACCGTTTCCATCATAAAAAGGATGAATACTTTCAAATTGATAATGCAGGATGGCTAACTTGATTAACGGAGATACATCATCTTCTCCATCATTCAGATACTCCTCTAAATTTTTCATCAGATTACTAATTGTATCAAAATTATCAGGAGGCGTATAAATCACTTCATTAGTCAAATCATTAACCAATGCTGTTCCTGGAAGTCTCCTAAGTCCGGCATTGTTTTCTTCCAATTCTTTTTGAATGGAAATTATTCCGTTTGTATTCAGAAATCCCTTTTCTTTGATTAATCGAGTACCCATCAGAAGAGCTTCTCTGTATCGTAAAACCTCGTTGGTTGCTCCATCTGGTTTAGCCGACTTGGCATATAAAGCTTGGTAAAGTTTGTCTTGAGTTGTGATTACATTTTCAATTCCGGAACTCGCTTGTGCTTCTTTTAAAATAACCGCATTGATAAGAATATTTGGATTGGGTAATGTGTTTGTAAGACCCTTTAATTCTGCCAAAGCAACTGCTGATTTACTTTCTTGTTTTAGAATAGCAATTGTCTCCACCAAAGATTGTTTTGGTGGAAGAATAGGAAGATTATTAAATGCTTTATTTTTCATTTCTTCTTATTCGCTTTAATATATTTCACTCTTTCCTCTGCTACTTTCAATGCTTCAATTCCTAAATCTTCGTCTTGAATTTCATACAAAATCTTGTCGCAAAGGAATGAAACCAAAAGTTCGTCTGCGTTGTATTTGTATATGTCGGCAAGCTTCAGCACTACTTCTTTTGTGATTTTCCGCTCCCCACGTTCCATTTTGCTTAAAATTGCCACATCAATATCTAGTAATGCAGCAACTTTACGCAATGGAAGTTTCTTTTCTTCTCTAATGTGTCTTAGCTTTTCGCCTATCGTTTCTGTTGACATAACCTCTATTGACATAATGTGTCAAAATTAGAAAAAGATTTTTGATTTGTTTTCATTTATTTCAAATTATTTTCAACATTCCTGTCGAGCGTAGGGAAATTACTCACTGTGTTGTTTGTTTTTATGGCTTTCGTGAATCGCTTCGCTTATTTGGCTTTTTTGCTTTTTTTTGCGTTGGGTTGTACTGTTTGTAAAAAGCAAATGTGCCACCAAAAGCGGTGGCACATTGTCAAGTTAAATTTCCTTCGGGAATGGGTCGGCAAATCCCTTATTACTTTCAAATTGTATTTGTTCGCTGTCCTGCAACAAACATTTTTCAAGGTCTGCTATCATGTTTTCTTTTTCAATGTCTTGTCCAATAAATACCAATTCGTTCATTCTATCTCCCCATTGCTTACTCCATTTACTCTCAATATATTCTCGGTTTTCGACAAACGATTGATATTTTAATCGCTCATAAAAAGCCATACTTGCCCACCAAACGCCTGCCATTTCAAGCCGTGATGAACCCCCTGCTTGACTAAAATTAATTGCGTCATTTGGTCTTGATGCCAGCCAAAAAAGCCCTTTGGCTCTGATTATATTGCTTGGATATTCTTCATTCAAATATTTCCAAAATCTTTCGGGATGAAATGGTTTTTGGTTGCGAAATACAAATGATGAAATGCCGTATTCCTCGGTTTCAGGTGTATGAACACCGCCATCTAATTCTTTTTGCCAACCTGCTGATGATTGTGCTTGTTCAAAGTCAAACAGTTTGGTGTTCAAAATTTCTTTTGGTTCTACTTTACTAAAATTAGAACTGATGATTTTTGCATCTGGGTTGAGCTTTCGAATAGATGCTTTTAAAAGTCCAACTGTATTGGTATCTACTAAATCTGTTTTGTTTAAAATGATAACATTGGCAAATTCTATTTGGTCGGTCAGCAAATTTACAATGGTTCTGTAATCGCCTTCCATATCGGTTAATTTGCGGTCAACCAATAACTCGTTTGTTCCAAAGTCCTTAAAGAAATTGAAGCAGTCCACAACTGTGACCATTGTGTCAATATAGCTGAATTTAGAAAGGTCAATTCCTTTTTCTTCGTCCACAAAACTAAATGTTTGGGCAACGGGAACAGGTTCGCTTATGCCTGTGCTTTCAATTAGTAAATAGTCAAATCTGCCTTCATTGGCAAGTTTTTCAACTTCTATCATCAAGTCTTCCCTAAGTGTGCAACAGATACACCCGTTGCTCATTTCTACCAATTTTTCTTCTGTGCGTGAAAGCACATTTTGTTCATTTACAAGCCTTGCATCTACATTTACTTCACTCATATCATTCACAATAACGGCTACTTTTAAACCCTCTTTGTTGTGCAAAATATGGTTGAGTAATGTTGTTTTTCCTGCTCCAAGGAAACCGCTTAGTACGGTTACTGGTAATTTTTTAGTTATCATATTTGTTTGAACCATTGAATGATGTTGTTAAGATGTTGCTCGCCGTAAAGCGAAATGAATTTTAGTGTTTCAGCATTTTTATTGTCTTGATAAACGGCTAAACGCTGTGTTGCGAATTCTCTCGTTAGATTAATTTTTGCAGTCGTTTACAATGCAGTTTTCCCTGTCGTTGAATGTTTGTGGTATCACTTTAAAATAAGCTTAGTTAATGCAACATTGTTGCAAAAGTAATCATTATCTTTGTAAACGCAACCATGTTGCATTAAAGTTTAAAAAATGAAATCAGCAAGAACTACAACAGCAAAAACAGAAATTCAAGAATTGATAATTTCATCGTCTGTGGCTTTGTCGCACAGCGAAATTCAGAAGTCGTTGGAAGGACTTTGCGATAGAGTTAGCATTTATCGTGTCTTGGAAAGGTTAATGGAAGAAGGTGTCATACACAAAATTGTCAATGTAGATGGTGTTGTAAAAAATGCTTGGTGTCATTCTTGTTCTGCAAAGCATTGTCATAACCACATTCATTTTAGTTGTCAGAAGTGCAAGGTTGTAACTTGTCTTGACAATGTAGAGCCGTCATTTAAGTTGCCTAAGAATTATAAAGTCAGCGAAATGAACTTTACCCTTCCTGGTCTTTGTCCACAATGTTCGTAGTGTTGTGGTGCAGTTGGGTAAAATTAAATGTTCTGTTTTTGGGTCGGCTTGTGTGGTAGCAAAACAGCTCTTTTAATTTTGCGAAGCGTTGGCTGTTTTCGTTTGATGTCAGCACGAATGTTGATGTTTGAACTGTCGCCCTACAATGTGGCACAATCGAGTCATGCTGGGGAATTTATTCGCTTTTGTCTCTCTTTCTTTGGTGCTCATGAGCTTTGGTTCACCCCAACCTTCCCACAGAATACTTCCGTAGGCTCAATGCGGCGCTTCATGTTCTTTGTCGCTGCTAAGATAGCTACGGCTGCACGAATTTGTTCTGTTCTTTTCATTTTTTTTGCTCAGATGGAATCGCCTAAGCAATCAAAAATTAACCAGTGACTTTTCAGGTTCGTAGGTTTTCATTGTCCAAATAAGTTCGAGGTTTCTTTGCATTGCATTTTGGTCATCTGACTAATTTGTAATTTTATAGTAACCACCACCGGAAAAACTAGAGGTGTCGTCCGAAATAAAGCGCTTACTCACGGTTGGCAGTAGCACCATTAAATGTCCGAATTGTAAAACAGGGGCCTTGGTCCTTTTGGGCGTGGTGTATCCCAATGCCCGCGGCGATCCCACCATCGGTTTTGA
>JAIULY010000236.1 GCA_022565875.1 Schleiferiaceae bacterium
CAAAATTTGTGAAGGATGTGTGTCAAAGGCAAGTGAAACACTGCCAAAATCTCCAGTAAACTGTTCTAAAATTTCTGTCAAGTGATGCGGGTTGTGCTGTGGGGAGCTGTAATCACCAAGACCAATAAACATGTTGGTCATTTTTGCATAAATTGCAAAGGCCAATCGATTCTTTGACAGATAGATAGAAAGATGACAGTCTATTGAATCGGTATATTCAATAGACTGATCAAAAGTTTCAAATACGGTTTGAATATGGTTACCAGTTCCCACTAATTTTGGGTTCGGTGAGGGATCCTAAGACCAAGCTGTATTCCATATCAATGTATTCTCTGTATTTGGAGGTCATTAGATCCTCGAAGATGGCTTCGTTGTGAGCGGACACCTCAAAAACAGGCAATCGCGTTCCTCTTCGTTCTAGTACGGCTGCATCCATTTTGAAGGGACGACCTTTGCTGAATGGAATATTTCTCAATCGCTCTGCGTCAAAGTTAGGGTCTTTAAAAACGAACTCCTTCACAGAGGATTGGCCAATCTCCCGGATGATAACAGAATCCTTGTCCATTTCCGTTTGGTACACTTTATCGTAATACCTGATAATGGTATCTTTCCGTTCGAGAATGGTTACGACTCCTGTATCTACAAAGGCGACCAACTCGTGGATATCGGCACAATACTTACCAAACTCGTCTTTGTAAGCGGTTTGTGCTTCCCGAATTTGAACCAATCGGTTTTTTACGACATCGTATCTCTTTTCTTTTAACTTGTCGAATTCAACCGGTTCATTAATCAATTGAAAAATTTTATAACCGAAGAAAACGGCAACGATAGCCAGTACGACTCTAACAGCGATAATGCTTTTTGAATTCATGAGGTTTTGGAATTCTTTATGAATTGATTTTGGACAAAACTACAACTTTTTTCAAATCACAATTTTTATTTTCATGTTAATTCGAAGTTGTAACGCTTTCAGATAATTACAGTACTTTTTCGAGATTTTCGGTCGGTCTGCCGATCGCTGCCTTATCGCCATTTACGGCAATTGGGCGCTCCATCAACTCCGGGTGCTCAATCATAAGCAGTACGAGTTCTTCCTCGTCAAGCTCTTTGTCACTGAATTGCTCTTTCCACAATTTTTCTTTGGTACGGACTACATCCATTGCTTCTATGCCCAAGGCATCGATTATTTCGAGTAGCTCATCTGGTCGCAGTGGTGTTTCTTTGTAGTTGACCACCTTGACGGCCTGGCCGCGGGCTTCTAGAAATACCAATCCTTCTCGACTTTTAGAACATCTGGGGTTGTGGTAATACGTAATCATGCTTTTAAATTATCTTGTTAAATGTACAATACCTTTTTCGTCTACTTGACGGCCGCAAATATCTTCCATTTCGATGACCCAGAAGTATACCCCCTCAGATAATTCTTTTCCGTTCATCCGGCCGTCCCATTGAAACCTTCGTTCGCGCGTTTGGAATAACAACTGCCCCCAGCGATTGAATATCTTTAACTCAAAATCTTTGAAATTCAAAAGATTGTCTTCACTAATCATTTTAAAAACGTCATTGATACCATCGCCATTGGGAGTAAATACATTGGGCAGTATGCCTTCAACTGAGAAGTTTCCCACCCGTATTTCAAACGATTGCGTATAAACGCGATTACAAATGGTGTCTTCTAAAGTCACAGTAACGGTATAAGTACCGGCTGATGGGAACGTGTAATCGCCAACATGTAAACGCCGCTCATCACCATTTCCAAAATCCCATTTTACATGTTGAAAGCCAAAGTAAGGCGCATCAAAGCTCACTTTGAAAGGGTCTGTGCAATAGTCATAACGCAGTTGAATATTGTTGGGTGATGCGGTATTTTGAAAAGAAAGTGTTTTGGAAACTGTAGCCGTTCCGCCGCAGAGCGAATCTTTTACGGTTAGCGTTACCACATAATCATTGGCTCCAGGGAAAACATGACTCACTACTGCTCCCGTAGCCGAAGTACCATCGCCAAAATTCCAATACAAGCTATCTGATGGTGGACCAGCGTAAGTAAACACTACAGGCTGTGAGGGGTCACACGGGTCGAGTTGATAGGTGAAATCAAGGGCGGTAGTATCACTATCGCGCACTTCTATGGTGAAAGAAGTGGTATCATATCCACCGCAGAGTGTATCAATAGCGGTAACCAAAATGGTGTATACCCCCGCTTGGGTATAGGTAAAATTTGGGGTCAAAGTGGTGTCAGGCGCCGTGCCATCGCCGTAGTCCCAAATCATTTGGTGGACATTTTTACTGCTATCCAGTACATTGAGCGTAAAGGGCGCACACCCCACTACGGGAGAAATGGCTACATCGAGCTGCAATGTTACCACATCAAACTCAATCTTTAGGGCTGCCAAGTTACAATTGGGTGAGTTATTGGTTGTACTGTGCACATCGCTCGGCATGGTTGGGTAGGCCGAACCGCCACACCCTGCACAAATGGCTTGATAAATTGTGCCATTCTTGGAAAAACGACTTGTTCCACCATCCACATGCTCCGAACCCGTGCCGCCAAAATAGGTAGCGTATTTCAATGCAGACCAGGTGTTGTTCAATACCGCGAAATAAAAGTCGCTGCCATTGGTAGTGCTTTGATAGGCATCGGGGGTAACCGGTAGATTTTGGGTGTTTCCTTCGAAATTGACAATCCCTCCCCACCCTGATAGAAAGACATTTTTGCAATCGTCAATCATAAATGCTGTGGGCGAGAAATTAAAAGTGGCCAAACTGCCATTGCCGATGGTGGTGCTCAAAAGCGGACTCGTTAAATCAGGGCTGAGCTTTTGAATAAATTGTGGAGAATTAGGAACCGAAAAAACAGCATTGGAAATGGGATAGGCTCCCTTGGTTTGCCCCATAATATACACATCGCCATCAAAATCAACATCCACAAAAAAGTTTTGATCTCGGGCGGTTGTACCATTGTAGGTCAAGGCTTGTAGCGAACCCGTCTGTGGGTCAAATGCGGCGACAATGCCATCTTCTAGAGTTCCCGATTTTTGTGGTTGGTAAGCATTGGCAGAAGCCGGTAAATTGTTACTAGTGGTTGCCCCTGCGACAAACAAAGTCGTTTCAGCTGCATTCAACTGCAAGCCATTCAACACATCAGAGCCATTGCCACTTAAAAACGTTGACCAAAGCAAGCTCCCCAAATTGGGCGTAAGTTTACAGACTACTCCGTGTTGCCCACTACCCGCCACAGGCTGATGTGCATTGGCCGTTGTTGGGAAATCCGACGACAAGGTGGAGGACGCCACATAGACATTGTCTTGCCCATCTACAATGACCTCTCCCCTATTGGAGTCGCCATAATTAAATTGCAGGTTTACATTAATCGCATCATTGGCTGCCCCTCCCAAATAGGTGCTACCCAACAATTGGTTGCCTGATTTAGAGAGGCGTGTGATGCACATATCGGTACCTGTAGTAAAATTGATAGCCGCTGTATTTACAGGAGTCCCTCCTTGAAAACCGTTCATCACAAACGATGAACCAACGGGGTAATTAGCTGAAGCTGTGGCGCCTAGAATCACCAAATCGCCATTTACGGGAGACACCATCATCGAGTGCGGTTGTTCTGGCCCCGAGCCACCGATGAAAGTACTGTACACCAAGTTTTTTCCTAATGCATCAAACTTGGAAAGCGAAATGTCTATCAATCCACCAAAGGCCACTTGGTAGGCGCCTGTTGTGGTAGGGTAACCCGGCCCATAAACGATGCCCCCGGCATAGAAGCTGCTATCTGTATCATCATAGGTAGCAGTAAAACCAAAATTATCAGATGAGGCACCTGTAAAAGTAGAAAACACAATGTTGGGATCTATGAGCAATGGCCGCCCTTTTTTCACTTTCTTAATGGCAAACCGCAGCACATTATCATCGAGAACATAAGCACTTTTGCGTTCCGTCTTTTCGTTTTTTTCAGTTTGATAACAAACGGGAGGCCGCTCCACAGCTACTGCAATGGTTGTACTCAAAAACAAATGTCCCTCTTTGAGTTGCAGGTTGGACAGCCCCTCGTAGCGAAGGGCGATTTGGGTGTACTCCTCACCGTTTTCGAGGATAAAATCGTATTTCAATCCGAGTGTAGGATGGTGGTAAAACCGCAGATCCA
>JAIULY010000237.1 GCA_022565875.1 Schleiferiaceae bacterium
ACTGCCGATTTTGATGTCAGTCCAATGGAAATTGGGAAGGAATATCGTTTGAATGACATAAATTTTGCCACCAACTCGTTTGAACTCGATAGAAAAGCTAAATTTATCGTTGACGAATTTATTGCCTTTATGAAGAGTAATGCTCAGGTACGAGTAGACATTCAAGGACATACAGATAACGTCGGTAATCCACAAGAAAATCAAACACTTTCCATCAATAGAGCCAAAAGTGTTTATAACTACATGCTTTCCAAAGGGATTGCCGCAAATCGTCTACAGCATCATGGCTATGGCGAAGACCGGCCTATTGCAAGTAATGATACGCCATCTGGAAGGGCCAAAAACCGTAGAACTGTTTTTGTAATCATTTCAAAATAATCAAACCACTATATTTTAATAGCTCATGAAGAAACCTCTCCTAATGCCTTACCTATTTTTAGTATCCTTTCTCTGTTCAAACCCCACTTTTGCACAGGAGAAAGTCGCTAAAAAACAATCTTCAGCGCACGATATTTCCATTGGAAGTAGCTTGGCTACAGTTCTCTTTCGCGATGAGGCTACGTCACCATTGGTATACGGTGGTGTAGGAATGCAATTTGACTTAGGTCATCGAATAGTAGGTGAAAAGTATCACTATTTATTTCAGTTCAGCTTTTTAGCTGGAATTACCTTTAATGACTTCAACGAAGAATTTGCGACCGCCTCAGTATTTTCTCCACAAATCTATGCTCACTACGTCCGCAACGTCTACAAGTTAACCGATAAGGTAATTTGGCAAGTTGGAGGAGCCATTGACAACCGTTTCTTGATTCGAAACAACAGCGCCCTAATGAATACCCAATTTGGATTAGATAATATTGCTACCGTATTTTTAGTGAATCGAATAGACATCGATGTTTCTCGAAAAAAAGCAACGGTGCTCGATTATGGTTTTATCAAATTCACGTTACCCGAACGCAGACGTCGTCTATTCTATCAAATCAACACAGGGGTTTTAAACACCGCCTATCGCAACAGTTATTCTTACATTGTGGACGATCCAGACTTTCCCCTGTTTGATCCTTTTAGTGGTCACACCTTCGGATTATCTGGATTTCGGTTTCAAAGTCGCATAGGCTTTGAGCAATTTTTGAAAAACGGCAACAGTATTTCTTTCAATTACGGATGGGATGCCTTTTTTAGAGTTGGAAAATTTGAACCTCTAGCCTTTAGCCAGCAACAGATTGGAATGACCCTACATTTCAAAACTAAATAATTGATTGTCATGAAAAAAACATTGCTTTTACCAATATTTCTTCTACTGTGTACATTACCCTCCTGCGAAAAGATAATTTTCGGAGAAGATTCTGCCACGACTGATCCTTTTGTCAATTTTGACTATTTGGCTAACGAGGTAACCCGAAAATACGCTTTTACGGAATATAAACAAATTGACCTTGAGCAGCTAGGTGCCACCTATCGCTCCAAATTGTATGAAGACATGCCAGCAGACAGTTTGTTTTGGGTGCTAGGGGACTATTTAAATGAGTTGAGGGATGGCCACGTGAATTTAATTTCAAGCTTCAACGTCTCCCGTTTTCCATTTCAGCGATTGGGGCCGCAGAATTACAATCGCAGGTTGATTGATGATTTTTATCTCAGTGACCGCAGCTTTATTACAGGCCCCTTTTTACATGATTTTATTGCAGACGGTACCATTGGCTATATTCGCTACAGTGCCTTTACCAATGCCGTAGACAACAATCATTTGAATTTCATTTTAAATCGGTATGCCAATACAAATGGGTTGATCATCGACATTAGAGAAAATGGTGGAGGACAAACGAGCAACGGCTGGAAAATTCTGCAACGATTTATTACCCAACCCACAGCATTATTGCAAACCCGAACCAAAAATGGCCCGAATGCCAATGACTTTACCCCACTACAATTGTTGCGTATTGATCCCATTGATTCAGAAGAAGATGTGAAATATGTAAAGAACGTTGTGGTACTCACCGATAGAGGCTCTTACAGCGCCAGTAGCATTTTTGCCTTGGGAACCAAAGCGCTACCTAATGTAACTCTTGTAGGAGATACAACCGGGGGTGGAACGGGCCTGCCAAATGGTGGGCAATTACCCAATGGCTGGACCTTCAGAATGAGCATCTCCCAAACGTTAGAAATTGGTACAGGAGCTAATTTTGAAGACGGTGTACCGCCTGATATCTATGTCGTTCTAGACCCTTTGGTTACCCATAAAGACGAAGTTATCGAACGCGCCATTCAGTTTATTAATCAATAAATACAACATGGAAAACAGCGGGGAAGAGGGGGGTTATTCACCAAAAAAGAAACTAATTTTGAAATGGGTTATGGTAATTTTCATTACCCACTTTTTCATTGTAAACCTATTTGGCAATAACAACAGTATAGAAAGTCTGACTGAGTATCCTTCACCCGCAGCAATAGCGAAAGAAGAAACAAGACTAAATGCATTACTTCAAAATGAAAGCCCGTTAAGTGTTTTTGAAGAAATCGAAAGCCTTTCTCAGTATATCAGAAAGTTTGGTGCCATTACACAACCTGAGTTAGCCATCCGATTTTTCAAACACTTGGTGGATTTGGAAGGAAACAGCCATTTTCACCTAAAAAATAAAATTGTTGACTTAGGTTTGAATTTTTCAAGCACCCTAGTGTCTCAAAAGGCCTATGAAGAAGCTGAAATCCTCATGGACTTGCTTGCTTCCTCTTTCACCAATTTACCTGAAAATCAACATTTCGACTACCAATCTATTAATGTATTTAGATTTCTAAATACGGGTCAAGAAGACTCGGCACTATTTGTTGCCCAGGAAAGCTTAGCTCTTTTAGCTAAGGAAAATGGTCTCCTCCCTTTCGAAAAAAGTAAGTACTTTTCTGCATTTATAAATGCCTTGGCACAAGTAAACGAGCAAAAAGAGGCATGGACATACTTTGAAATGTATGAGGCATATTATAGGAAGTGGCGCAAAGCAGCACAAAATCAAAAATTGCGCAATCAATTGGATTGGGAGTATTTTTCATTGGGTTTGCACTTAAACAGTAATGTAGAAAGCCTATCAAAAGCAAGTGCTTTTTACTCTGGCATTCAGCAACTTCACAAAAAAGGTGCGCACAAAAAAATACACGATTACAATCAAAAGACTATTTTTAATCACTTGATAAATTATGCGATAAACCTGAGATTAAATAGGGAAATTGAAGTAGCTAAATCAGTGAATTTATATGGTGTAAAAGTATCTGAAGAAATTGGATATGTGAACGGACTTTCAGGATTTTATGGGAATTTAGCGTACTTAGGCATTGATGAAGAGAAACCTGAGGACACCTATAAATACGCTTCAAAAGCCATTGAGTTGGGCCTATTGGTAGGCGCAGAGCAATTGCCCAATTATTACAACATTTTGGCAGGTGCCTGTATTCAGTTACAACAATTAGAGCAAGCC
Organism: Schleiferiaceae bacterium; assembly: GCA_022565875.1. GTDB lineage: Bacteria > Bacteroidota > Bacteroidia > Flavobacteriales > Schleiferiaceae > JAIULY01. The sequence continues at coordinate 3,468 of JAIULY010000237.1, forward strand.
AAAAGCGCTGTTTTAGAAGCTGCTAGATTGCTCTTAAACCCAGACGTTGTTTGGGAAGACCTTGCAACCCTTGATTTTGAAAGTGTAAAAAATCAAGACTATGTTGTTTTGTCTTTTGCTCTTGAAGGACTAGGTTACAACCTAACCATTTTAAATGACTATGAAGGTGGCGAGACTTTTTTACCTATTGCGAATCAATTCTTTCGTTTGGGTGCTATTGCCTATAGTCAAGTTGTGCATTTAAATAAAAACACAAGAGAGTTGGATTACTTGTACAATACCATTCACGAGGGGCTTATGAATACCTGCTTGCTGCTAGATAACTGTGATGTCAGCGAAGCGTTGAGCATTACAGAAAAAAACAAAATGCTTACCCAAATGCACTATTTAATTTTTGGTGAGGCAAACCTAGGAAGCTTTTCGAGTAGTCTTGAAGTCCAAGAAATAAAGAAGTTACAAAAAGATTTGGCTAGCCTAAATCGAACAAAAAAAGAAAACAGGAACGCCGCAGAAGAACAGCGTATTCAAGCCAATATCGAATCTATTGAAAGGAATATAGGAGACTGGCAAGCCACTTTTAACAAAAAGAACCCACAGTTTAAATCGCTTTTCAATCAGAACCTCAATATCACAAGGTTAGTAAACACCCTC
>JAIULY010000238.1 GCA_022565875.1 Schleiferiaceae bacterium
CTAAACTTATCTGAGGAAAACATTGAAAAGGGGAAGTTTAAGGTTTGTTTAGAATACCATCTACACAATTGTAAAGGTCCCTGCGAAGGGTTGCAATCCAAAGCAGAGTACGACAGCGATATTGAGGCTGCGCGATTGATTATCAAAGGGAACATTTCAAAAGTAAAGGAGCTATTAAAGGAGCGCATGCATCGTGAGGCCTCGGAATTAGCCTTTGAGCGTGCGCAAAAAACAAAAGAGCGCCTAGAACTCATCGAGCGATATCAGGTAAAATCAACTGTGGTAAACCCCACGATTACCAATGTTGATGTGTTTTCAGTTATTACGGATGCAGAGTACGGTTATGTCAATTACTTGCGGCTGGTAGAAGGGGCTGTGGTGTTTTCGCATACCGTGGAAATAAAGAAAAAACTCGATGAAGCGGCAGAAGATTTTCTGGAATACGCGATACCCGAATTGCGAGAACGATTTCAGTCGCACTCAAAGGAAGTATTTGTTTCCGAGCCCATTGGCCTGACGCTGCCCGATGCGACTGTGCTATTCCCACAACGTGGCGACAAACGACATGTGGTAGAGTTATCGCTGCGCAATGCCAAATACTACCGCATGGAGCGGCTCAAAAACATGCAAATTGTAGACCCAGACCGTCATGTAAATCGGTTGATGCAACAAATGAAGGAAGACCTGCGTCTGAGCGAAGAACCCCGACACCTAGAGTGTTTTGACAACTCCAACATTCAAGGCACCAATCCCGTGGCGGCATGCGTTGTTTTTAAGAATGGCAAGCCAAGCAAAAAAGACTATCGCAATTTCAACATCAAAACCGTTGCGGGCCCTGATGATTACGCGAGCATGGAAGAAGTAGTTTACAGGCGGTACAAACGCTTGTTAGAAGAGTCCAGCCCGTTGCCTCAGCTGATTGTTATCGATGGGGGCAAAGGACAATTGGGGTCCGCCTTAGTCGCCTTAGAGCAGTTAGGCCTGCGCGGAAAAATCGCCATTATTGGCATTGCCAAACGGCTGGAGGAAATTTACTTTCCGGGAGACCCTGTGCCGCTTTACCTCGACAAACGTTCGGAGACATTGAAGGTGATACAACAAGCGCGCAATGAGGCCCACCGTTTTGGGATTACCCACCATCGCAACAAGCGCAGCAAGAACAGTTTCAAATCGGAACTGGAATCGGTAGAAGGCTTTGGACCGGCAACAGTAAAGGTCTTATTAAAGCACTTTAAAACCGTAAAGGCCGTAAAAGCGGCCACCAAAGAGGAATGGACCGCTGTTATTGGATTGGCGAAAGCAGAAAAATTGCAAATTTACCTGTCTGAAAATCAGGAGTAAAAAACAATTAGGTGTTACCCCTAGTTATTTTCTCGAACACGCTCGCGGTCTTCAAGTATCTCACGAGCGTTTTCCATGGCTTTTTTCAACTTGTAATCGCTCCATTGATTTTTGTAAAACTTATTGAGGAATTCATCGAGTTTGCGAATGACAAACACATTGTAGGCGCCTTTCACCCGATTGATATTACTATCCGACAAAGCCCGCAGCGACAAACTAAAACTACCATCCAAATATTGGATATAATGCCAGATTCCACTAGGCATAAATAGTGTTTCACCCGGCTTTAAGTCGTGCTGATAGCCTTGAGCATAATCTAGTGCAGGGTATTTTTCATAGTCAATCTCGTTGAGGTCGGCGGCGCTATGAGTGGTAAAAGGCAGGCGATATAAGTATTTGGTTTGACTTTGGTCAAACAGCGTAATGCGTTTTGTCCCTCCGAATTGGGTAATAAAAACATGCGACAAATCTATGTCGTAGTGCAATCTCACATCACTGCCGGCACAGCCAAAAAACAAATAGGGGAAGTCTTCCAGGAAATGATCGGTTATTTTGGGAAACGAGAAGTCATTTTTAAGGCTAGGTTCTAGTTTGAACAAATTAAAGAGAAAGATTCTCAAGTCACTGTGTTCATCATTTTTCAACATGTCTAGATATTCTGAGAACGGCACTTCTTTTACCGGAGGCATTTCAATGACTGTAGGACTGTTATCCAACCATTTTCCATGCAGTTTTACTTTGTGATGGCCTGCAATTTTACTTAGGTTTTCGTACGTCCACTTTTCTTTGGCAGCCCAATCTTTGCTGAAATTTTTGAGCACAACAGGCTTGCAAGGGCGCTGATAAAGCTTCAAAAAATCTTCTTTGGAAATGTCTTCAACTATATCTATTGGCTGTAGCTGCATGTTATCGATATTAAAAAGGTCTTAACAATTGAAAACTAAGAATGGCAATCATCAAACAATCAATCTATTAAATCAGATTAACTAATTTCGTGATTTTTACTGGAGAAGTATTCCTTTCACAAAAGCATCCCCACTACCAAAAAGCACAAAGATAGTAGGCAACTCGATGCAATAATTACACGTCTGAAAAAAAACCTTTGTGCTAGATTTTGTAAAAATCAAAGCTTGACACAGATGTTTTTTGCTTCTGTAAAGAAGTGCAACGCCTCGAAGCCCCCTTCTCTACCGACACCACTTTGCTTCATCCCGCCAAAAGGTGTTCGCAAATCCCGAACGAGCCAGCAATTGATCCAGATGATACCACTGTCTATAGCAGCCGCAACGCGATGCGCTTTTTTCAAATTTTCTGTCCAGATGGTAGCTGCCAAGCCATATTTGGTGCTGTTTGCCATAGCCAACACCTCTTCTTCGGTATCAAAAGGTGTAATAGTAACGACGGGACCAAAGATTTCCTCTTGGTTGGTTCTGCAATCAAAAGAAAGACCTTCAATAACGGCAGGCGATACATAATATCCATTTTCAAACCCCTCGGGATAGATTTGCTCGCCACCACAAAGCACGGTTCCGCCTTCCGCTTTGGCCAATGCTACATAAGACAACACTTTCTCCATATGAGGTTGTGACACTAGGGCGCCCACTTTTGTGTCTGGAGCCGTTGGATGGCCCACTTTTAATTGTTTGACGCGCTCGACAAATGCAGTTTTGAACTTCTCGTAAATGGGGCGCTCCACAAAAATGCGCGAGCCACACAAACAGATTTGGCCTTGATTGGCAAAAGAACTTTGCACGGTAGTTTGCAGCATATCGTCAAAATCACAATCAGCGAAAATGATATTGGGATTTTTACCCCCCAATTCCAGCGATAGTTTCTTGAACATGGGCGCTGCTTCCCGTGCAATGGCGGCTCCCGTTGCGGTGCCTCCCGTGAACGAAATAACGGGCACATCTGGATGACCAATTAAAGCGGCGCCAGTATCAGGGCCGGTTCCGTGCACAATATTGAGCACCCCAGGCGGCAATCCGGCATCGATACATATTTGTGACAACAGATAAGCAGTAGCCGGGGTGACCTCAGAAGGCTTAGCCACGACAGTATTACCCGACGCTAGCGCAGGTGCAATTTTCCAAGTAAATAAATAAAGTGGCAAATTCCAGGGAGAGATACAAGCCGCTACACCAATAGGCTTGCGAAGCGTATAATTAAAACCAGCAGACCCCATATCGTGCGTTTCAGAAGTATCGTGAAGGATGGCAGTGGCGTAGAAGGCAAAATTGTCGCGGGCCCTCGGGATATCCACTTTTTGAGCCAACCACAATGGCTTTCCATTGTCTTTGCTTTCCGCTTCTGCCAGCACATCGCGCTGCGCATTGATGCCCTCAGAAATTTTCATCAAAATTGCCGAGCGTTTTGCAGCAGGCATGGTACTCCATTTGGGAAAAGCTTCTTTTGCAGCGGCAACCGCCAAATCAATATCCGCCGCCGTTGACGCAGGAATTTTTCCGTACACCTCGCCTGTAGCAGGACAAAAGTTATCCAAATACACTTTCGCCACAGGCGGCTGAAGTACTCCGTTGATGTAATTTGCTAGTATCATGTAATGAATGTTCTTTTTTGCTTGCTCAAATGTGGTTTGCGAAAGTAGCGATAAAAGTGAGAAATCAGTTTTAATGCAGCTAAAAATGCCAAGGGAAGGTACGTGCAAGATTTAGAAATACATTTTCGGGGAGAAATACAAAAAATGTGGTCGCAAACTTTTGATATCTATTTTGGAGTGCCTGTATTCTAGAGTTA
>JAIULY010000239.1 GCA_022565875.1 Schleiferiaceae bacterium
TAGAACAAGGAGTGATGCTACAGCCCTTTTTTTAGCCACGAATGCAAATTAATTGTTCCAGGCAAGTTTTTGCCTCCCTGCCACTACCGCCCCCACAGCCTGCGCAGCTGAAACAGCAGGCGGTCTAAGACGCTCAGTTCTTCGGTTACAGTTTTGACTAGACTTCTGGTGCGCAGACGGCCTTGAGTCTCTTTTTGAGTTAATTATAAACGCCATACGTTATTTATACTTAATGTTTAGGATACCTTCCCAGCTGAGTTGCTCCTCTAAGGCCGCCAACCCGATTGCTTTCCTTCGATGATTTAACACAGTACTATCCGCACCTAACAAAGGTGCAATCAGTTCGTACGTGTCGTCAATTATATTGCCAATAGATCCAAACAATTGAATGCCATAAATATCCCAATGCCAACGATCTATAATTTGTGCGTAGAGATAGGGCGATAATTCCCCTGATTCTAATAACCCCCACAAATGTTGTGTTGCCCCAGTGCTGTCCTCTTGCAAATACTGACCTGCGTGTAGGTAAATCAAGAGAACATCAAATTGCTTATAACCACTATTGCTGAATTTGAGCAATTCACGCTGTTTGACAATTTCGAAAATAGGCTTGTCAAAAGTCGAAAGGGTTGATACATACAATTGTTGATTGACCCGAATTTTTTGATCTATTAGTGATAGCGCATCAATAAGTTGCAAATTCGAGGCATTTTGAACAGAAAAAGAACAAGTATCACAAGATTTCAAATCCAATATATCCATGGCGTTCGCAATTTCAGAGTCATACTCGTAAATATTTACCCCCAAAGCATGTGCTAGTATCAATTCTTTAACGTCAAGGTTTACATCATTGAGCGATTGATATTTCAAAAATCCCAAGCGCATTAACTCTTGAGGCAGTAAAGTATCCCATTTGACTTGTAGGCCTTCTAAAGCAGCAATTTTCTTTTCTGGAATAGCTGGTAATTTATTTATTTCAGACACCTCTATGTAATAAGGGATAAAACCACCTGATTGCCCAAATAAGACAATTCCATTGATGAAAATAGCAAATAGCAACAATTTTTTATTCATTTGATATTAGAAGTTCTAGTTATTAAATGTTTAGCTGAAGTGTATTTCCTGATTAGAGCACAACGCATCATTGTTTTCGTTTCTGTAAAAATGCCATTGTTTAAATAATTATTTCATACGCAAGAAACAAGTAAAAGTCACAGCAGTGGTGAGTTGATGAAACGGGCCATCGGATGACCGCTATTGTGCCGGACTCAGTACTTCTCAAACTGCACAAACCCTTCATAATTTTCACATTCAAATGATTTCATCTGCTTTATTAAGCTATTTAGTCCAATGGCCCTGCGCATTTCATCAATAGTTTCAACATTGGCCACTTTAAAAGGCGCGTAAAATTCAAAAACAGCACCATACGCATTGCCCAATGTGCCATAAATTTGATAGCCATAGATGGTGTTATTCCAATAATCAATTAAGTGCGCCATGACATATGGTTTTAGCTCTCCTTGTATCACAAGGTTCAAAAGATGGGCTTCCAAGTTTGTGGAATCCACTTTATACAAATACCAAGCGTGATAAAGTATCAAAATACAACTCCTTTGAAGGTACCCTGAAATTGATTCTTTTAATAAATCGTTTTTTATGACCAGGGCTCCGTTTAGCGTATCGAGGCTTCGTGACTGTTCTGTTTTCATATTGACATACGCTCCATTGTTACGGATAAGTTGATCGATTTTTTCAAGATGTTCTATTAGCAGTAGCTGCCCTTTGTTTTTCTCATAAAAGGCTCCAGCTTCCAATGGGATGAGGTGGTATTTTTCGACAAGCTCTTTATCGTAAATATCGCATCCTAAATCTATTGCTTGATTAAAATATTTTCCGGCACTATCACTAACGCCTATTTGGTCATAAAGAAGTCCCTTTAGTCGGTGTTCATTGGGTAACAGCCTGCCATAAACACTTTGCAATGAATCAATTTTTAGTATCTTAACCTGCGGATTAAGGTTGTTGTTACTTGTTATTGATGAAACAGTGTGGTAATACTGTCTAAAATCAACGGGTGTGTTTTGGGCGTGCACAAATGCTGCCGCAATAAACAAAATGAAAATTTTAATGCTTGTCATAGTCGTGCAATAATTCAAGTTGTTTAGAAACCTCACTGCTTTAGAAAAGATTCTTTATACCAATCAAAACCAGCCTCATGCTGCCCCCAATAGGCTGCATATAAGTAAATTGGAGGTAAACCTATTGCTTGCAATCGTTCATCGATGCCTTCGACCTTTACCTTGACGTCCGGCATGGATTCCTTAAACACCCCGTAGTAAGTGGTGGAATCCAAGGACCAACTTCGTTCGTCATAGAGTAGGGCATAAGTGTATGGGTCTAATTCGCCGACTTTTATGGCTTGTAGCATAGCTTTGTTAGCGAGCTCAAAATCTTCCTTATTGGTTATGTCATCTCCACCACGCATTTGATGTCGAATGACAATTGTGAAAAAGTGATGCAGTCTTTCGTATGAAACAACACTGCTTTTGGGAAAACCATTTTCTTGTATGTAGCTAATGAGTACTTTGTTTATTGCCGTATCCACTTTGTACATATCATCATAATATGATTTTCCCTTTTCCGCTTTCCTAATCTTTTGATCTACATTTAAAATACTATCAAAAAAATGATAGTTCTTGGAAAATTTGGCATTGGCAGCGTCACTTATAGCAGCATAGGTATGCAGTTCAAGAGAATCTTGGTTGAGGTAAATCAATAAATTGCCATGCGGGTGCCAATACGTATTGCCAAGCAAGGCCGATTGTCTTAGAAACTGCAAGGCCAGAAGAGTATCCTTTTTATTAAAAGCAAGTTCAGCGGCATTTAGCCAAATTTGCGGGTCATACGACTTGCACAGAGCAAATGCTTTTTCATAGTACAGCAAAGCCAGCGTGGAGTCACACTCAAGCTGCAATTGTCTGTTAGCAAGGTTCTCGTAAAATCGAGCATCTATACAAGGACTGTTGGTGGCAACATACGCATCCTTACTTTCGTAACTAGGGCCACAGGCTAATGCCACAACCAATAGGATTCCAACGGGTAATTTGATGAAGAAGTTTTTTTTCATACTATAGTTGAAGAAAACGAATGTATTACAAACGGGAATGGACAAACAAAAATTGTTAGCATCCTCATATCCCGCAGCAATTTGCATCACGCGTTGGAAAAGCATGGTTTTATATTCGTAACGAACGTAAGTTTGATTACGTGAATCCGTCATGCAAGCAGCCAAAGATTAATTATGCCAATTTGATTCTCGGTTACTTTTAGCAAAAGCAACCCACAATAGCTAGATGTTTGCACCAAGGTGAAGCTGGCTGTTACGGGTTTTTTGTTGCAATCATATAGCTTAAAAAGGGCTGTCTGGGTAATTTTTGAGTGGTATTGTTGCTGTGTGGTGGACAAGTTGTATTTTTGTCCATGAGGGGTATGTGTTTTTGGTTATTTGCACCTAAAAGGTGCTGTTTGTCAATGAGATAAACAAAAAACCACCCCTCTTTTTTTTGTTTTTTTATGAATTATTCAGGTTAAAAAAGTGACATAAACACCAACGCGCATTACGCTATTTCATTTCTTTTTTTTACTATATTTGCTAATAAATAGAAATGGATGTACGAGCAGTTTAGAAGCTATTTTTCATCATACCCCATTATTTCTACCAAAGAAATTATGCGAGTCTATCCAGGCTTCGATGCAAAAAATCTTGTCTATTGGCAAAAGAAGGGCTATATCCAAAAATTGAGAAATGGTTTCTACGTATTTAACGATACGAAATGGAATGAGGAGCGCCTTTACAGAATTGCAAATACTCTTTATTCACCGTCTTATATATCCTTGGAATCTGCTTTTCAGTTTTACAACCTCATTCCGGAGGGCGTGTTTAGTTTTCATTCTGTGTCAACGCTAAAAACCAATCATTTTACAACTCATATCGGCACCTTTCAGTATAAAACCATCAAAAGATCGTTGTTTTTTGGCTACAAATTAATTGAAACAAATGGGATAAGATTTCGGATGGCTACCTTGGAAAAA
>JAIULY010000240.1 GCA_022565875.1 Schleiferiaceae bacterium
CAAAGGACAAGGTATCTACAACTATAGTTTTGCTAAAAACCGCACCACATGTATCCGTAATTTGAAGGGTATAACTTCCTGGAATACTTGTGCTAAATGTGTTTCCCGTTTGCCCATTTGACCAATCCACTGCGGTAACTCCTGCCGGTGGTGTGTACACAAAGATAACACTATCGCCTGGACAAGTAAACAAGGTGTCTGGAGTATTTACAGGAATGGGGGGGCTAGTACTGGCGCTTACAACAAAGGGGTATGACAACGAATTGCCGCAGGAATCTATGGCTTGTAGCTCATAGCTACCAAGTTCAGGTACTAAGAAAAAGTTTGTTCCAAATGTGCTATCGGGCCAAAGCAATGTCCCCCCTTGAAACGAAGGAACACTCAAATTAAATGGCGTTACGCAACGAAACAATGTATCTGGCAGTAACGGGTCGTAAGGCGGAAAAGAACTGGGAGCAACCACAAAGTTAAAAACAGAATCATTCCCACAGGAATCTGTTACCGTTAGCGAAAAATTGCCATGAGAGGGAACCACGAAAGACGTCCCTGTTGTGGAATCACTCCAAAGAAAGATTCCGTCTGGCCATGCAGGAACATTTACGGAAAAAGGGAAATTACACCGAAAAAGGGTGTCCGGGAGATTGGGGTTAAAAGTAATGGGCTGTGGGTTTGCCGGTGCAACAACAAATGTAAAAACGCTGTCTCCCGCACAAGTATCATTTACAGAAAGACTATAGTTTCCAGGATTGGTAATCGCAATACTTGTAGTGGTTGTTGAATCACTCCATAGCAAGGTCCCACCATTAAAAGAAGGAACACTTAAAGAGAACGGATAAACACACCGTCGGATGGTATCGGGGAGATTTGGGTTGTAAACAAAGGCCCCTTGACTGTTGATAATGAATGAAAAGACTTGAGTTGAATTGCACAAAGTATCCGTTACCGTCAATGAATAAGTGCCTGGACCCAAGAAGTTTTGCACGGTATCCCCTCCTCCATTACTCCAAGACAAAACCGCCGAAGAAGGTCTTGGTACCGATATAGCAAGGGGAAAAGCACAAGTATTGTAAACTGGAGCGAGATTGGGGTTGTAGGTTGGCGAAGACAGTGGGAAAATCCATTCACGACGTGGATTTATAATGGGAATATTTACGCCACCGGCCACAATGTTTATGGGCACTTGATTGGCCCATGTAGGCGTGTTATTGGCCAAACGTTGCCAAGCCTGAGTTGGCGCTGAAGGACTTCTGTATTGAATAACATGACTTAGCGGTGGAATATTGGAACTTTGAAAGGCATAAAAAGTTCCCCAATATTCATTGCTGAGGCAGTTAGAACTGATGCCGTTAGTATTATTTGGAGATTGATTTACTTTATAAATATGAAACCCACCCTCAGGCACATTAGCATTGAAAACCGCTTGCATCGAACTTGTTCCCGTTACCAGAGCTACTGACTGCCCTATCCAATTGTTGTTAGGCCGGTAAACAAATACAGAAGTATCGCCAATGGGTGCTCCGGAAAGAATTTGGGCAGCTCCCCCACTTGCAATAGTTGGGCCTGCTCCAGAAAAACTAGAAAACCCCAATACCCCAGCAGGTTGAATGTCAAAATCAAAATAGTACAATAAGTTTGCTGTTGCCGGATTTATTTTTGAACACATATGTTGCCGGATTTCAGTTACTGATAAGGCAGTATTCCAAACATTTAGGTGATCAATTTGACCTGAAAAAGGCACGCGAGCACCATTGAAATACTGCCCACCTATAAACCCTCCGAGGGCACCTGTATTTGACATATTTACAGCATTGCCATTTGGAAAGGAATTGGTCATTTCATTGCCATTAACATAAAGAACAATAGTGTTGATATCTACAATTACCGCAGCCAAATGAAACCAGCCACTACCGCTATTGACAACGGGCAGAGGCAGGGGTCCGGAACGAAAAGCGGTATTCGTACCGTCGCCAAAACCGGCCTCTAGAATGATGGCAAAACCAGGCCGCCTGATTCGAAGAAAAAAACCTGTTGTTCCTTGAAAGTTGTTATTGCTGGAAAAAATAGGGTAGAAATCTTTTCCAGTGATCAATTGCAGATTCACCCACGCTGCAACTGTGACTGGCAAGGTTGTGCCAGCAGGCACTGGTGGAAAAAGTTGAAGTGGGGATAAAAATGAATTGTCAAAAGAAGCAGTGTTGCCGCTGCCGGGCAATTGTGCCGACGCGTAAGTTCCCAGAAGAAGAAAAAACAAACAAAAGAGAAGTGATTTTTTCATATTCAAAAATGCTTTAACAAACTATGGCAAAAGAAGTTCACTTACTTTACGTGATATAATTCTTACCACAAAAAAGAAACTCCTGCTCGCCACCAAATAGGCCGGTCAACTGCTGAAGAAACACGAAGGTCTGCCTCCGTAAAAACTTCTATATTTTTGGTCACTTGTATCCCGAAAGAAGGTACTACTTGTGGTTGCCAAAAATAATATGCTGTTCTAGGATTGGGTGTTTCAGGATGGATGGAAAATCGCTCTACTCGTGTTACTTGCACCCCAGCCGTTATACCTAAACGAAGTGATTTGTAGCTGCGGCGGTAGCCCAAACGAATAGGTAGGTGTAATTGTTGGACCGAAGAAATAGCACTTTCACCAGCCTTTGCAATAGAATCACTAAAAAGTGTTGAAAATGTTGTGTGGGTTGTATCATAGCGCCAAGCGCCTTGGTACATTTGAATGATTTGCCATGAGCTATCTACGTGCATCTCTTCAAAACTTCCAACCCCGTTGTAATACTGTAAACTATTGGCCTCTCCATGCTGAACATCATACTGTGTTTGCCCAATACCGACTTCAAGCACCCAGTGCTTCTGTCCCCAACCTACCACAGCTTCTTGTGTATAGTTTAATGGACGACCTCCAAGGTTACCGTCTGTAATTCCAAAACTATATCGTGCGTATTCTGGGAGTGAAAACACTGGTTTTCTATTTGTAAAACCTTGGTTTACATAGGTAGTTGTTTCAAAAAAGTTTTCTTGTAATGGATGCGTCACAATGCCTTCAGGCCTACTAGTTATTACCAAAGAAAGCATTGGTAAAGCCATTTTGCTTTCTTCATTAACCAAAATTGTATGGTTCGAGTTTTTTTCTGGTGATGCTAAATTCCTTGATGAATCATCCTTCTTGGATTGAAATGCCGTTATCAACTGCTGATTCTCAACAGTACCTGTGGGAATAATGGCTCGTCCTTTCTCCATTTCAGGAAAAGCTGCCTGCTGCACAACCTCCTTCGCTGAATTACTAGTTTCATCAGAACGCAAGCTATCTAACTTAAAATCATCAACTCTGGGAGAATAAGTAGGGGCTACGGTTGTAGATGTGAAAAAGAAAATCGCCACTCCTATAAGCAAAACAACACTTAAAAACCCTAAGCGTCTGGTAACTATTGCATTTTTTGGAGCTACTAACGGGGAAGAATTTTGAATCAGTGCCTCCATAGCCGCCCAATCACCTGGCTCTTGCTTGGGGCGAAACGCTTTCAATTTCTCTTTAAATGTGGCTAACCAATTCATAATACTCAAATTATAACAACATAAATTCCACGTTCAATATCCAATGCTTCAGTCGATTTTTAGCAGCAGCCAGCAAACGCTTAGAGGTGCGTTCAGAAACGTCCAACTGCGTGGCAATCTCTTTATGAGAGTACCCCTCAAGTTCGAACAAATTAAAGACAATCTTCTCATTTTCCGGCAATTGATGAATAATTTTCAATAGGTATTCACCATTAGTTTCCTCTGCAAAAACATCGACAGAGCAGCTAGTATCCACTTCATTTTCACTGGCATTTTCAACATAAAGGCGCTTATTTTTTCGCAATTGGTCAATAGCGGTATGTACTGTTATTGTCAATACCCACGTCAAAAAAGGCTTAGCGGCATCATATTCCTTGAGGTGCAACAGTACTTTTAAAAAAGCGTCATTCAAAACCGCCACGGCTTCGCTACGTTCTTTAAAGTATCGCAAGCAGACGGCCATCATAGGCGAAAAGCAATAATCGTAGAGCGC
>JAIULY010000241.1 GCA_022565875.1 Schleiferiaceae bacterium
ATAAACCTGCGTAAGCCGCCAGGCGCACGCAATAAACTGCAAGCAAGGGCGCAGCCCGCAAAGCGATAAACCCAAGCCGAAGGCATAAACCCCTCAGGAAACGCCGCACCCCTATTCAAACTCTAAACCAAAGCGCGTCAGCGCCTCTAAACCCCTCAAAGAAACGGCGTGCCCATATCCCCCAAGAAACTTACCTTTGCCCGCAAAACCCGAATGCATGTCTCAACTATTTGAAGTCGGCTCACAGCACATGAGCTTAGAAACCCTACACGATATTGTCTCAAAAAAGAAAACACTCCAGCTCGCAGCCACTGCCAAGGCAGCTATATCTGATTGTCGTGCTTTTTTAGACCAAAAAATCGATGAAAGCGATACCCCCATTTACGGTATCAATACAGGTTTTGGCTCGCTTTGCGATGTGTCGATTGGCAAACAAGATTTGGGACAACTGCAAGAAAACTTGGTGAAATCGCATGCTTGTGGGATGGGCGAAACCGTACCCGATGAGATTGTGAAATTAATGCTCCTCTTAAAAGTTCAGTCGTTGTCGTACGGCTATTCAGGCGTACAGCTGCAAACAGTGGAGCGATTAATCACCTTTTTCAACGAAGACATTCTTCCTGTTGTTTACACACAAGGTTCCTTGGGTGCTTCGGGCGATTTGGCACCATTAGCTCATTTGTCATTACCACTTCTCGGCATGGGTGAAGTGCGTTACAAAGGCAAAGTACAGTCCGCTGCATCAGTCTTAAAAAAACTTGACCTCCAACCCATTACACTGCAATCAAAAGAAGGTTTGGCGCTCTTAAACGGCACGCAATTTATGGGCGCTTACGGTTGCCATCTCCTCTTACACAGTTACCGACTGTCTTGGTTTGCCGATGCTATTGGCGCCTTGTCACTCGATGCCTATCAAGGTTTACTAAGTCCTTTTGACCCTCGCATTCACCAAGTACGCCCCCACAGGGGGCAACAAATTGTTGCACAACGCGTGTTGGAATTCCTCACCGACAGTCCGCTTGCAGCGGCACACAAAAGCCACGTGCAAGACCCGTATTCCTTCCGCTGCATGCCACAGGTGCACGGCGCCAGTTTGGGTGCCCTAAAATACATCCGCGATGTTTTTGAAACAGAGTTTAACTCTGTGACCGACAATCCCACCATTTTTATGGAAGAAGGCGATGTGCTCAGCGCTGGAAATTTTCATGGACAGCCATTGGCTTTAGCCTTAGACCACCTCGCCATTGCCATGGCAGAATTGGGAAATATCTCAGAACGCCGTGTCTATCAACTTATTGGTGGAAAGCGTCAATTACCGCCTTTCTTAGTAGCCAAACCGGGTCTCAATAGCGGATTTATGATCCCGCAATACACCGCAGCGAGTATCGTGAGCCAGAACAAGCAATACTGTACGCCCGCTTCCGTAGATTCCATAGAAAGCTCGAATGGTCAAGAGGATCATGTGAGCATGGGTGCCAATGCCGCCACAAAAGCCTACAAGGTTATTGACAACTTGTACTCCTTACTCGGCATCGAACTGATGAATGCCAGTCAAGCGCTCTATTTTCGCGAATTAAAAACAAGTCCCTTTTTACAAGACTTTGTGGACACCTTTCGGGAAGCTGTTCCATTTGTGGACGAGGATCGGTATTTGCACGAAGATATGCAAGCGGCACGTGAGTTTTTGCTAGCGACAAAGCTAGAACGAGACCTAACCCTTGTGCAGTAATAAAAAAAACAAAACGAGATGAAAAAGGAGTTTATGGATGCTGCTGTAGCTTTGTCTAAAGAGGGATTAGCCTCTGGATTGGGCGGACCATTTGGGGCCGTGGTGGTAAAAGACGGCGTTATCGTTGGTCGCGGACACAACCAAGTCACGGGCACCAACGACCCCACGGCGCACGCAGAGGTAGTCGCCATTCGCGACGCTTGTAAAAACCTCAATGCGTTTCAATTGACCGGATGCGATTTGTACACCTCCTGCGAGCCTTGCCCGATGTGCCTTGGCGCCATCTATTGGGCCCGTCCAGACAGAGTGTTTTTCGCCAATAGCCGCAAAGATGCCGCGGCAATCGGGTTTGACGATGATTTTATTTACCAAGAAATTCCCAAACCCATCAGCGAGCGAAGTCTGCCAATGCTTCACCTTCCACATCAAGAAGCCTTGCAAATTTTTAATGAATGGAAAATAAAAGCCGATAAAACGGAGTACTAAAACGTCTCAGAAAAAGGAGTTGTCTCTTTACCCATTTGTAAAAACATCGATCAAAGTCGTTTCGGCTGTAGTTTCCGAACCTCTCAGGGAGTACACGAAACCTATCGAAGGGTTCGTTATTCCCAAATTGCGATTTTTTTAAATCAAATCAATCTTCTGCGCTGGGCGGATGTGCGAGGCGCTGCAACTCAGGCTCCATAGAAAGTGACGGGAAATAACTAAAGACAAGGGGAACAAAATTTTTGTATCGCAGATGCGATTTTAGGATGAGCTGTAGTCCTTCTTGGGTATCTTTATACGTGTAAACTGCTCCAGCATAAAAAGCCTCCCATTTTTTGGGGCCGCCCCAAAATTTCTTGCCTTTGCGTAGCAGCAGCAAACCCGTCTCGTAGTCTTGCTTTTCAAAATAAAAGTCAATCACGCTTTTGAGTTGCTCGGGCACCATTTCACCTGTTTGGATTTGCGATTTCACCACCTCTTTAAGCTGCACGCGATCGCCCACGGAAATAAAAAAGTCGATGGCGATAGTCAAAAAATCCGGGTTGTTCCAGCCGGTGACATCCAAGGCATGCAGCGTAAGTGCTATAGCTTCATCAATTTGACCTTCACTCGCGAGTAACAAAGCCAGTTCGATAGCTGGTTCTGGCATGTTCGGCTGCATGGTACGTGCGGAATAAAAGTATCGTTTGGCTGTTTCTAATTGACCAATTTGACTGTAAATACTTCCGATTTTATAGGTCGTAAAAGATGATTCCTCCTCAATTTCGGCGCAACGCTCTAAGGTAGAGATAGCACCATCCCAGTCTTCCAACAGTTCTTGGCAGCGCGATTTCTCATAATAAGCAGCGGTAAAGTACTCATCAATAACCACTGCAAAATCAAAGGCGGTGACCGCTTTTTTATAAGCGCCAATTTGTGAGTAATTGACTCCCAAGTGAAACCAAGCCGTTTCTGAGTAGGGTTCTTTTTCAATAAAACCTTCAAAAAACGAAATAGCACCTTGTACATTTCTCAAATAGTCAAAACAAACAGAGATACTGAGCATGGCCATTTCGTCATCAGGGTCATGAGACAATACAAACGAAAAGTTGTCAATAGCTTGTTGGTACAGGCCTACCATTTGATATTCTGCAGCCAATGCATTTACGGCTTGTAATTGCTCGTCTAGGTCGGTTGTGCTTTGTTTTGCTTTCTGAAAATATTCAATGGCCAACTCGCTATTCTTACCCGACCAATAATAGCCTAGCAACAAAAATACCTCCCAATAATCAGCGTGAATGGCTTGAGCTTTATCGATATACAATTTGGCAATTTTTTCACTGCCCTCGAATAATTCCAATCGTGCACGGCGCAAGGGGAACGTTATCGCATTGGGATGCAAGCGCATACCAAAATCGATGGCATCCAACCCATCACCTGTCCGCTGGTGAATAAAAAAATGGTCAATTATTAATTCGAGATCTTCAACATCAAAATAAGCCGGCTGATGGCCATCTTTTAACATTCTCTCGTAGCGCTCAAAAATAGAGGCGTCTTCTTCGTCATCAAATGCGTGCATGCACCAAAATAGTTGTGTTGACAAAACGAATTTCTCAACATTTTTATTCCATCACAAGCCAAAATATCAAAGCTTGTAATGCGTAATACTACTGTGCAAAAGTAAGGAATAAAAGCTCACATTTTCGGCGATAATGCCAATGCCCAAAAACGATTTTGAGCAATCGTTTACTCCCCCGACAAGTCCTAACGCCAACAAAAAAATAGACGTTAAAAGAATACTGAAAGCGCTAGTTGGGTTGCATTCATGAAAAACCCGTTTCGTTTTCAAAAA
>JAIULY010000242.1 GCA_022565875.1 Schleiferiaceae bacterium
GCTTATTTGAGTGTTGGCTTCCCGAAGTATCGGGATGTTGGAAAAAACCAAATGTGCCATTTACGAACGGGTTTAATATTGTTTTTTGGTGTTCGTGAACTTCGTTTGTGCGGTGGCAATAGAAATTTCTCACGGAATTATTATTTTCAGTGGTGTTCGTGATTGCTTCGCAATTCAATTTTTTTTGTGCGGTGGGGAAAAAATTAAAACACAGAAGGGTAGGCAATGAGTGTCGGCTTACTCGTTGTCCGTTTGTTGTATCGTTTTCATGTCCGTGTTCACCTGTCAAAATGGTTTACTTTATTCTCGTTTTTTGATCTTTTGTACGTGGTGGTGATGGCGTCTTTTACACTTGCTGTCAACTTTTTAACAACCCCAAATTCAAATCATCCCAACTAGCGGTTTGGTTGATTCGGTCAACGAAAGAGATACGTGCCTGGAGTTCAAATACCGCCTTTTGGCAGCAGCGCCTTCTTTAACGCTTGCCGTTTTTGAGCCACGTTTGACGAACATGGCTCTTTCTGTTCGTTTATCAAATATCTTTTTTTTGCCTTGCTTACTTCGCCTTGAATTGTGCAATAAAGTTTTTGGTATAATCACTCAAAACCAACGTTCCGCTGATGGCCGCACGATCGCTGAGCAATTCGTCCCAGTTTTCCGTACCTTCCCAAAAAATCTTTTTCAAAGCAGCCATAGCGTCGGGATTTGAGTTGGCTAATTTTTTTGCTAATGCAGCTATGGCTTCGTCCATTTCGGCAATAGTGGGAAATGTGTGTGCATACAAGCCTTTTTCGCGTGCCCAATTGGCATCGCGCCATTCTGTGGCGTTGATGGCCAAGTCGCTCATTGCAGAAAGGCCCACTTTGCGCTGCACTGCCGGACCTACTACAAACGGCCCAATTCCTACCGCCAACTCAGATAGTTTGATAGACGCCGCTTCGGTGGCAAAACAATAGTCCACTGCACTTGCTAGACCAACGCCCCCGCCCACTGCTTTACCTTGGATGCGTCCGATGATTAACTTGGGGCACTTTCGCATGGCATTGATAACACGAGCAAAACCACTGAAAAACACTTTCCCTTTCTCTAAATCTTCGATAGCGATTAACTCATCAAAACTGGCACCTCCACAAAACGCACGGTCGCCTTTTGATTGTAGTACCACCACTTTCACCTCAGGGTCTGTGGCACAACTATCAATTTCAGCTGCAAGGGCTGCCAATAACTTCCCGGGAAGGCTATTGCTCATCGGGTGATGAAAGGTGATGGTGGCTACACCTTCTATTTCTTGTGAACGTTCTATGTGTCCTAATGTGGTTGCATCTACTGCCATGGTTCTGCTATTTTTGTTTTGCAAATGTATTACTTGTTGCTGGAGTCTGCCAAAAGTTACTGTTCCTCGCGCAGGGCATCCACTCGTGAGCGCAGGGCTTTGATTTTCCCCGGCAAGGCTTTCCGCTCGGCTCCTGTCATGGGTTTGGTTTGTAAATCCTCTTCCCATTTCTCATACACGCGCACCATGGCTTGTATGGCCGTGTACCGCGTAATCGAGTCTCCCGAGGTAAGTGCCGCCTGTTCTAAATAATCGACACCCAACTCTTGCACACTGTCAGTAGCTCGACTGAGATACGTGCCAAAATCGACAATCACATTGCTGCGATTGAAGCGATTGATGGTGGCCAATCGCGCCTTGAACAAGGGGTAATCTTCATTTTCCCCTGTGGCTGCTAGGGCCTTCCACGCGTAGTATTGCAATGTTGGGCTTTTGTGTTGCACATAACCCAATGCGATTTCGCGCGCCTCTGGTTCGTTTATTTGTGACAGAGCCACCAACCCTTGCGCCATTACCGCGTAGCTCTTGGCACTTAAGGCGCGCTTGGCGAGTTGCTCGTTTTTGTAATGGTACTCGTAAGTCAGTTTGTTGATAGCGCTTGCGCGAACTGTGGTTTTCTCATCTTTTTCTGCCAATTCCATCACCCGATCTAAGGCTTTTTTCTTGGGCTTTTCCGAGAGTAAATGGATGGCGTTTAATCCTCTGTTTCGAATGGGCCAAAATTCGTCTTTTAGCGCAGCCACAACGGCGTCTTCACGCTTTTCGCCTTCTTTTCGCAACAAGGCGTCAAAGGCTATCATGCGTGTGATACCCCGTTTTTCCTGCTGAAAGCGCTGCCAAAGCCACTCTTCTGAAATGGTTTCCTGCCACTCGGCCAACAGCACATACGCTGGATCTAGCGTCACAAAACTCGGTTCTTTCTTTAGCGGAATTGTAAATTGTTGCTTTTCGTTTTTCAGCGGTAATACTTTGCGAATGCGTTCTTTACCAACGACTATATCCACAGGAATCGGCAAGTCGAAAAGTGGAAAACGATCGATGTCTTGCTTTTGCTGCATGTGGACGGTCAGGGTATTTGCTTTGTCATCCCAAGCATACTCCACCGCTACAATGGGATGGCCCGCTGCTAAAAACCACTGATTGAAAAACGGTGCCAAATCCAAACCCGTAACCTTCTCAAAGGCCAAACGCAACTGATGAATTTCTACATCTTGGTACATATTGTCTTCGAGGTAGGTTTTCAATCCTTGGAAAAATGCAGCATCGCCAAGTTGGTTGCGCAGCATATGCAAAATACGTCCCCCTTTGGCATAGGAGTGTCCGTCAAACATAAAAAGTGGCGCCTCGTAATCGTAACGAATGAGCTGTTTTGCCCCTGAAAAACGGTAATCGCGATAGTAACTCAACCAGTCGTTGTAGCGTCCGTAATCGGCTTCATCTATCCCATACCGATGTTCGCGCCACAAAATCTCTCCATAGGTGGCAAACGACTCATTCAGCGGTAAATTTGCCCAGCTTTTGCAGGTAACTAAGTCGCCAAACCAATGGTGAAACAACTCGTGTGCAATGATATCTTGCATGGGGTTGTCGTTGAAGGCGTATTCATCCATATTCATAAACTCCCCAAAAATAACTGCTGTAGTATTCTCCATAGCCCCTGAAACATAGTCGCGTACAATGACTTGACTATACTTGTTCCACGGATACGGCACCCCTAAAACATCGCTAAAAAAATCAATCATACGCGGCGTTTCACCGAAAATCATGCGTGCAAAATTGGCATAACTAGGCTCCATATAATAGTCCATGGGCACCCGGCCATTGTTTTCATTTATAATGGTAAAATCCCCCACAGCCATCATGGTAAGATAGGGTGCGTGTGGTTGGTCCATCACCCAAAAGTCGGTGCGCAAGCCATCGCCATGCACCACAGAAAAATCGAGATAGCCATTGGATAACGTCACCATTCCCGTATCCACAGTAATCGCAATTTCATGGGTCATCCGCTGATTCGGCTTATCGATAGTAGGAAACCAAACAGAATTACTTTCCGGTTCGCCTTGAGTCCAAATTTGCCGGGGCTTATCAGCGTCTTTGCCGTCTGCATTGATAAAAAACAACCCCTTATCGCTGGTAATGGCCTGCCCCGTCCCCTTTGGCAAACTATCCGGTTGTGCAGTATACTTGATGGCTATGGCAAGGGTATCGTTTTTTGTGACTGTCTTTTGCAACGCAATTCGCAATAGCGATTTATCATACGCAAAAGACAAAGGTCGTTGTGTTTTTGCGTCTTTAATTTCGTGCAGCAGCATGTGCTTGGCATCGAGTTCAAGCGTGTCTTGGTCGTAAAAATACGGGCTAAGAAAAAGGGTAGCCTCACCGTCCAATTCGCGACGCTCCCAATTGAACGAAACGTTGAGTTGCGTGTGATGCACGATGAAATGTTTAGGGGCAGCGGCATTGTAACGCGGTTGTTTGCGAATAGAGTCGGTAGAAATTTGCAATTCAGGAAATTCAAAAGACCCCTCCTGAGCCACCAAAACACCTGTAAACATGAATGTTACAAACAACAAAAAGAAATTGGGTAAACGCGACATGTATCTTTATATTTGAGCGTCGAAATTACTTATTTAAAAAGCATGTTACAGGTAAAATCTCAATACGGAGCAAACGAAGTAGAAATGTCTGATGACCAAGGTGTTTTGGGCAC
>JAIULY010000243.1 GCA_022565875.1 Schleiferiaceae bacterium
AATGGTCGCCTTGAAAAAATTGTAAATGGTGAGGATTTGAATTATTGGGCTAAGGAAGATTACGATTTAATCTTGGTTGATGAAGCTCATAAATACAGAAATCACACCTCACAAAGTTTTGGTTTATTACAGCGAATCTGCAAAGCACCGCGAAATGGAGATGGATTGGTAAAAGGGAAGAACAAGAAAATCATTTTGATTTCTGCAACACCTTTAAATAACCGTCCACAAGACTTGTATTATCAGCTTTTACTTTTTCAGGATGCAAGAAGAAGTACACCTCCAGTTACAAATCTTCAATCGTTTTTTGGCCCAATTATCAGAGAGTACAGAGAGTTAATGCGAGCCGATGAACCGAACATCAATCAGATAAGGGAGATTTATAATACCATCAGGGAAAAGGTAATTTCTCAAATAACAGTCCGAAGAACCCGAAGAGATTTAACCAATTACCCGAAATATATAGACGATTTAAAGGAACAAGGAATTATTTTTCCTGAAATCGCACCTTTGAAAACAGTTGAGTATAATCTCGATACAAAACTGAGCAAACTATTTTACCACACTGTATTCTATCTCACCGATGAAGATAAAATCAGTTATTACCGACACCAAGCCATTCGGTTTTTAAACGAAGAACTTCAAGATGCTTATTACGACCAAGCCGTTTTGATTTCAAAATCGCTTGCAGGAATCATGAAAACGCTCATGATAAAGCGATTGGAAAGTAGTTTCCATGCCTTCAAAATCACGTTGAATAATCTTTTGGTTTCGACACAGCGAATGATACAGATGTTCGAAAATGACAGGGTTTTGATTGCTCCTGACTTAAATATCAATGAATTGATTGAGAAAGGTTTTTCAATGGAAGAAATAGAAGAACTGATTATTCAATTAAGCACTGAAAACCCGAAAAACAATATTTTTAAGGCAGAAGATTTTGAACCAGAATTTCTAATTGGCTTAAAGAAAGATGAAATTCTGCTGAGAGAATTACATGATGAATGGAAACTGGTCAAAGAGGATCCGAAAATTAATAAGTTGTTTCAAGCTCTTGAAAATGATTTGTTGAACAAGGACAAAAACCCTACTGGGCAGCTTATAATTTTCACAGAAAGCAATGATACGGCTGATTACTTGGCTGAAAAACTGGAAGCCTATAAAGGCAATGGTGTATTGAAAATATCATCTGCCAATAGAAATAAAATTTTTGAAACCATTCAGGCAAACTTTGACGCCAACTATACGGGTAAGAGAAAAGACGACTATCAAATTCTTATTACTACAGATGTACTAGCAGAAGGTGTAAACTTACACAGAGCCAATGTTTTGGTAAACTATGATACGCCTTGGAACGCCACAAGGTTGATGCAACGTATCGGAAGGATTAACCGAATTGGAAGCGTTGCAGGTGTGGTTTATAATTACATTTTTTATCCATCACAACACGGAGATGAAGAAATCAAGCTCTACAAAAATGCCTTAATCAAATTACAAGGCTTTCACTCTGCTTATGGTGAAGACACGCAAGTATTTACTCATGAAGAGCTAGTAGAACAGTTTGAGCTATTTAAAGAAGGAATGCCCGACGAGGAAGACAAGCGACTTTTGTACCTCCGTTTCATTCGTGAATTCAAAGACGCTAACCCAAAGGAGTTTAAGAGAATTAAAAACTTCCCGCTAAAAGCTAGGACTGCTCGAAAAAACAGTAACTCAAATACGGATGAAGCAAAAGACACCACGCTGATTTTCCTTAAATCTCCATACAAAATGGAGTTTTATAGTGTAAATAAAGCGAATAAAGTGAAAGCCTTGTCCTTTTTGGAAGCAGTAGAACAATTTGAAGCCAAAGCATCCGAGCAAGGATATGAAATTCCGCCTATTCATTTTGAAAATGTACAAGCGGCACTAACCGAATTTGATACTGACTTTTTAGGTTCAACAACGGAAACGGTAACCACAACAGATAAAGCGGATGCCATTTCTGCTCAAGCCAAAAAGTTTATGCGTGATTTTAAGTCCATCACGCGGAAGGAAGACACCAAAAACGCCTGTGAGGCGCTACTTAATTTGATTGACAAAGGAACATTTACACCTTTGCCAAACGAAATAAGAAAGCTAAAAAGGCAATTGGATAAAAAGACAGTTTCCTATGGTCAGGCAGATAACTTGATTGTTGCTATTGCCCAAAAATATGATGCCTTTGACAATAGCGAAGATGAAGATGCCTTGAAGATGGAGATTGATTTGAATATGACACCTGAAATTGTTATTACCGAAACATTTATCGACTAATGGATAAGGAGTATAAACAATTGTTACTACAAGTTAAAGAGCGAATTGCCAATGCCCAAGTTAAGGCGGTAAGTGCTAGTAATATTCAAATGCTTCTGCTATACTGGCAGTTAGGTCATTTAATTCTTTTTAACCAATCCAAAAAAGGTTGGGGTGCCAAGGTGATCGACTTGTTGAGTAATGACTTAAAAAAAGAATTGCCACACCTCAAAGGGTTTTCTGTTCGTAATCTTAAATATATGCGCAAGTTTGCTTTAGAATATCCCTTCTTCAGACTTGAAAAGATTGTAAGTTTTAGCGAACAATTAAAGTTGCTTGGAGAGAACCAATCCAATATCCAAAACTTGCTATCTGAATTTGTGCAACAGCCTGTTGCACAAATTGATTTTAATCAAAACGCTTATTCAGAAATTGTGCAACAAGGTGTTGCACAATTTGATGAAGAATTATTTTCAAGCTCCGTATTAGCTTCAATATCATGGTCGCATCATATTATTCTTATGGATAAAGAACCTCAATTGGTAAAGCGAATTTGGTATATGTTAAATAGTATTGAGCATGGCATTTCCCGAAATATATTGGCTATGCATATTGAAAGCGGTTTGTTTGAAAGGCAAGTTGCCGCAAAAAAAATCACTAATTTTAACCGAACACTACCTCCCCCTCAATCTGATTTTGCAAACTATCTACTCAAAGACCCCTATATTTTTGACTTTGTACAGGCTAAAGAAAAAGCAGATGAGCGGAACATAGAAGAACAGTTAGCAAGTCAGATTACAAAATTTTTATTGGAGCTAGGTAAAGGTTTTGCTTTTGTTGGGCGACAATTACATTTCCGAGTAGGAGACTCAGATTTTTATGCAGACTTGGTTTTTTATCATATCCGTTTAAAATGTTATGTAATTGTAGAGCTCAAAGCCCGTGAATTTGAGCCAGGGGATGCAAGTCAACTCAATTTTTATGTAAATGTAGCCAATGAAAAATTGAAAGGCGAAAACGATAATGAAACTATAGGATTATTGCTATGTAAAGGCAAAAATGAAGTAGTTGCTGAATACAGTTTAAAAGGCATGTCAAACGCTTTGGGTATTTCAGACTACCAGATTTCTAAAATAATCCCTGATTCCCTGCAATCTGAACTGCCCCAAATTGAAGATATTGAAAAGGGGCTGAATGAATTATGAATTATGAATTATGAATGAGAAGAAGAATGTTTTAAAGAATAAGTCTTTTGCCTTCGCATTGGATTGTGTTCGGCTGTACAAACTATTGTCTGATGAAAAGCGTGAATTTGTAATGAGCAAGCAATTACTTCGATCTGCAACATCAGTAGGTGCTAATATTCGAGAGGCTCAAAATGCAGAAAGCAAAATGGATTTTGTTCATAAATTAGCCATTGCTCAAAAAGAATGTGATGAATCCATTTACTGGCTTGAATTATTAAAAGCCGCGGAATATATCTCACCAGAACAATTCAAAAATATCGAAAGCCAAGCAGGATCAATCCTGAAGATGCTCAAAAGTGCTATCCTTACCACAAAGCAAAACCTAAAGCGCAACCCATAACCCATCACTCATAACCCATCACTCATAACCCATCATCCATAACCCATCACCCATCACCCATCACTCATAACCCATCACTCATAACCCATCACCCATCACCCATCACCCATCACCCATCAACCATCATCCATCAACCATCAGCCATCACCCATCACCCATCAACCATCAGACATAACCCATC
>JAIULY010000244.1 GCA_022565875.1 Schleiferiaceae bacterium
TTTAAAAACCCTGCATCATGGCAAAGAAAGTAGTTGCATCGATGAAAAAAGAAGGTAGCCGCGTGTATACCAAGGCCATTAAATTGACCAAAAACGCGCAAGGTTCTTTCTCTTTTGAGGAGCGCATTATGCCAAAAGATGAGTCGGATTCCTTTTTTAAAGGCTAAGCGCTAAACAAAGCGTCCGCACATCTGAGCATACACCGAATAGCAGTACAAACTCTTTCGAGTTTATTCATACTGCTTTAAAAAGCAACAAAAGCCTTCCTATTGTGGAGGCTTTTGTTGTTTCTTATTTTTTACATCTTTTTTTGCATGTCACCCAACGAATGCCATAGATTTGTGTTGCAATGCGCTCGGTTTTCATTACTTTTGCGGCTTTAATTCTTGACAATGAACTTTCTAAAGAAACTTTTCACCCCCAAGCAAAAAGAAACGCTCGACCAAGGTCTTGAAAAGACTAAAGAGAACGTTTTTAGTAAGTTATCTCGTGCTATTGCCGGAAAATCTACAGTAGATGAAGACATTCTCGACGAATTAGAAGAGATTTTGATTTCCGCTGATGTGGGTGTGAATACGATGGTGAAAATCATCGATGGGGTTCGTGCGCGGGTGGCACGCGACAAATACCTTGGAACGTCCGAGCTCAATGCCATTCTACGCGAAGAAATAGCAGCACTGTTTGTCAAGAATCAAGACCAAGAAGGGTTGTTTGTGGCGGAGGCCAATGGCCCAACCGTAATTATGGTGGTGGGTGTAAATGGCGTGGGTAAAACTACGACTATTGGCAAACTCGCCCACCAATACAAAACTGCTGGAAAAAAGGTGGTGCTTGGCGCTGCGGATACCTTCCGAGCCGCTGCCGTTGATCAATTGACCATTTGGTCTGAACGCGTTGGGGTGCCTATCGTGAAACAAGGCATGGGCGCCGACCCTGCTTCTGTGGCTTTTGATACCTTGCAACACGCCGTAGCGCAAAAAGCAGATGTCGTATTAATTGACACCGCCGGACGTTTGCACAACAAAGTGAATTTGATGAACGAACTCGGGAAAATCAAACGCGTTATGCAAAAAGTGCTGCCAGATGCCCCCCATGATGTGATGCTCGTGCTCGACGCTTCAACAGGCCAAAACGCTATGGAACAAGCCAAGCAATTTACTGCGGCAACACAGGTAACCAGTTTAGCACTTACCAAGCTCGATGGCACAGCCAAAGGTGGCGTGGTCATCGGTATCGCCGATCAGTTTAAAATTCCCGTTCGCTATATCGGTGTCGGAGAAGGTGTCGATCATTTACAACCCTTCAATAGCGCTGCTTTTGTCGAGGCTTTTTTCTCTAAATAATTTTTAGCTCTTTGAGGTAATTACCTCTTGTCGCCATTTTTAAATCCCCTTCTAGTAATGCGCACTAAGCGAATCAAAAAGAACAAGATCAATGTTGTAACACTGGGCTGTTCTAAAAATATATACGACTCTGAAGTGTTGATGGGTCAACTGCAAGCCAACGGCAAGGAGGTCACTCACGAAGCGCCTCGAAAAGAAGAAGGCAATATTATTGTCATCAACACCTGCGGTTTTATTGATAATGCCAAACAAGAGTCAATCGATACCATTCTCGACTATGCCGAACGCAAGAAAACGGGCGACATTGATAAGCTCTTTGTTACGGGGTGTCTTTCGGAACGCTATAAGCCGGAGCTTGAGGCTGAAATTCCAGACGTGGATCAGTATTTTGGCACACGCGATTTGCCGTTGTTGCTAAAAGCATTGGGCGCAGATTATAAGCAGGAGCTTGTAGGTGAGCGCTTAACGACAACCCCAAGACACTTCGCTTATCTTAAAATTTCTGAAGGTTGCGACAGGCCGTGCAGCTTTTGCGCCATTCCTTTGATGCGTGGTGGGCACAAGAGTACACCCATAGAACAATTGGTGGCGGAAGCCACAAAGTTGGCGGCCAAAGGGGTTAAGGAACTCATTCTTATTGCCCAAGATCTTACCTACTATGGCCTTGATATTTACAAACGCCGTGCATTGGCCGACTTATTGCGCGAATTGGTAAAAGTAGACGGCATTGAATGGATTCGTTTACATTACTTGTTTCCCACAGGCTTTCCAGAAGATGTGTTAGATGTCATTCGCACAGAAGATAAAATTTGTAATTACATCGATATCCCATTGCAACACATTGCAGACCCTGTGCTGAAATCTATGCGCAGGGGGACGACCTTCGAAAAGACCAATCGCCTACTCGATCAAATGCGGGAAAAAATTCCGGGAGTGACGATTCGTACCACGCTTATCGTAGGCTATCCTGGCGAAACAGAAGAAGATTTTGAGGTATTGAAGCAATGGGTAAAAGCCCAACGCTTCGAGCGACTAGGCTGTTTTACCTATAGCCACGAGGAAAACACGCATGCCCATAGCTTGGAGGATGATGTGCCACAGGAAGTAAAAGAAGCTCGTGCTGCTGAAATCATGAATATCCAGCAAGAAATTAGCTTTGATGCCAATCAAGAAAAAGTGGGGCAGGTATTTAAAGTGGTAATTGACCGAAAAGAAGGGCCTTATTTTGTAGGGCGTACAGAATCTGATTCGCCAGAGGTGGACAACGAGGTCTTGATTGCTGCGGATGCTGCTTATTTGAGTCCCGGTAGTTTTCATTTGGTGAAAATTACAGAAGCCACTGATTACGATTTAATGGGGGCGTTACTGTAAGTAGCGTTCTCGTAAATACCACCGTGTTTTGGGAAGATCGTGTTTTTTTGGAACGTCAGGGTACACAAAATGGCATGCGCTCTCCATTTCGTTGCTGTTGTTGGGGTATTTTGCGCTGTTTCCTGTGTATTTCTTGCATACAGCAAGCGCCAATCCGGATGTTTCAGGGGCGATGCTGATAGGGATTTGTGGCTTTCACGGTTGTGTTTTCTTTTTCATGTTCCTAAAAATAGTAACATTTGCAAAAACAAGTGGCAGCAGTTTGGCATGCCCAGTTACTGCTGACCTTCGGAAAATATCCAAAACGTTGGCTGAGTATCACGGTTTGCAATTGGTTGGTGGCACACCCAAAGAACTGATATTTCACGCACCACCACCGCTGTTTCACAACCGGCAGTGCATTCGTGTTGCGCATGACCATAAACGGGTTACGGTTGAGGTGCATTCATTTTTGACAAAAAGTCAACTATCACCTTTTACTTTTTTTGCAGATAACGCTACAAGAAAAAAAATTTACAATCGACCCAACCTTTTCCAATAAGCCTTCGTAATAGTTATGATTGCAAAATCGTCACATAAAAAAACTAAGACAGCTCGAAAGCCGGCCACTAGGTCGGTTTTTTTTTGGGGTGATGGGAGCGGGATTTCGTTTTGTAGCGGTGTGCCGTTACCCAATTGGTTTAGACGCGCTGACGCGCTTGGGTTTAGCGCAGCAGGCTCGGTCGCCTGCTGTTTGGGTTTAGACAGGGCGGGCTTCGCCGTACTTGGTTTAGAAGGAGTTGAAAGTGGAAAGTTTGAAAGTGGAAAGTTAGCCGGCCACTGAGCGGAGCCGAAGTGCACGGCGGGCGCTGTCATGAATACGGCCGTTCTACGATTGGTTTAGACGCGCTGACGCGCTTGGGTTTAGAGCAGCAGGCTAGGTCGCCTGCTGTTTGGGTTTAGACAGGGCGGGCTTCGCCGTACTTGGTTTAGAAGGGGGGGATAGGGAAGCGACGTTTTCATGAGGGGTTTATGCCTGATGGTTCACCACGGCGTTCACGGGGAACACTGGGTGCCACAGGGAAATATGTATTTTCAGTTCTCCGTGCCACTCCGTGTCCAACTCCGTGGAACTCCGTGTTCCAAAAAAAGGAGCGTGCAATGACATAACAAATCGCCGTCACCGGAACACACTGCGCCTAACATGCTGTCTATCAATTAATTTTGGTTTAAAGTTTAATGTTTAAAGAGTGGATTAAACATAAAACAATAAACAATAATACAGAAAGAATATACATCTAAAATGAATAACAAAAATAATAAAATAAAA
>JAIULY010000245.1 GCA_022565875.1 Schleiferiaceae bacterium
CAAGAATCCAGCAAAATGTTTGTTTTCCAATGTTGCTTTGGTAGTGGGATTCGAACAGGCAATCATAAAAGTGGCCAAGATGAAAACTCCCGCCTTTGCGAAGGTGGATATACTGTCTAAAAACTTGTGGTCTCGTAAAAACATGGCTTTGATATTTGTTGCCTACAAAAGTACTTGTAAAAAATGAAACCTTCAAAATCAAAAAGCCCCGATCGCATTTGCGTTCGGGGCCTTTGAAAAGATTTAACTCCTATACTTTTAGTTTCCGCCTCGAGAAATGGTTACGGTACCTTTTTTCTCTTCGCTTTCAAACGTTGCGGGGTTATCAAGGGTGATGATGTAGAAGTACACCCCATCGGCCAATTGATTGCCTTGCATGTCTCTACCATCCCATGGCATATTGTTGTCGTATCCTGAGGTTTCATACACCTTTTGCCCCCATCTTGTAAAGATGGTTACCGTATTGTTGGCGTATGTCTCAATATTTCTAACAATGAAGTTG
The DNA here is from genome assembly GCA_022565875.1 of Schleiferiaceae bacterium. Taxonomy (GTDB): domain Bacteria; phylum Bacteroidota; class Bacteroidia; order Flavobacteriales; family Schleiferiaceae; genus JAIULY01. The sequence continues at coordinate 503 of JAIULY010000245.1, forward strand.
TCGTTTATACCATCACCATTGGGGGTAATCACGTTTGGTACTTCAACCGCTTCTGTTGGTGGCGGTGGTGGTGGTAATGTTTCTAACACGCCATAGATAACCCAGTTTGAGCTAGCAATATACTGCCCGCTGTTGGGGTCGTGGGCATCCACACGAATGGCGTATTGCCCTTGTTCTTGTGGGCCTTCGAAGGCGAAGTTACGCTGATTCGTTGGGTTTCCACCTTGTTGGTGTTGTTGGAAGGTAAACCCACCTGCACCATCAGACAAACCAATCATTACATGATATTGAGGAGATCCCCAACCATCATAAGCATTCCATGTCAAATTGTGGAAGTTGGTATCCTGACCGTTGTTATCACTTTCTAATAAAATAGAAGTGATGTTTCTGGTGTTTTGGAACCTACGATTGCCAAGCACTAATCGTATGCGATACCTATAGGTATCCGTTCCCACACTTGGTATTCCGGAAAGGTCTTCAAACTGCCAATCCATGAGTGTATTTACAGCGCCAACAATGTTAAAGGTAGCTCCATTGTCGTCTGAGCGGTAGATTTCCCACGCATCAAAGTCTTGGATAGGGAAAGAGGCAGTGTCCGCTGCAAACTCCACCATAGGGTAATCGTTTTCTACAATGGTTACATTCTCTATATTATACATAGGATCATAACAACCCGATACATTAATGGCAATCGTATCGAATTCATCCATAGGGAATCCACACTTATTGAGCAGCGTATTGCCATCTGTTCCAATCTTAGAATACAGGTAATAGATTCCATTGACGCGCAATGGCTCATGCAAATCTACACCTATAGTATTAGTAGCGTTGTCAAAATCGCAATTTGGTATTAATCCTCTAATTGGCACAGGCACACCATTTGGGTCGGTTAAACGAAAATCCGTACCATCAGGTGCAATACTGAAACAGTCCACATCAATTCCGAATGACATCATTATCAAACTGTCGTCACAAGAATAATCTACTGTGAAGAGCCCTGTTGCAGGGTCTAAATATCCAGCTCCAGTTGTATCAATGTATACACCTCGCTCAGCTTCTGGGCTACAGATACCCGCTACAGTGATTTGCATGTCGCGAACAGATGTTCCAATTTTAACCCATCCACTGTTGATGGAATCGAACCGATATTCATCTACTCCAATGGCACACACAAAGGTTCCTGTTGCTGCGAGAGTAAAGGAGAATACACCCGTCGCATTGTTCACTACCAAGCTTTGCGGTGGTGCTGTAGGGAAGGGTTGAAGGTGTGTATATGGTGCTGTCCAGTTGATAGGATTATTGGCATTTACTAAAGGTTGTATCAAATTGTAAAAAAGGGAGTCACCATCTGGCTCAAACACGTTTTGAGTCCAATTGAATGAGCGACCTGTACAGAAGGCACGCACGGGCTCTGACACAAACACTGGAGAGGTGTTCGGCCCGAGTGTATTATTTAGTTCCACTACGATGAAATAGGTTTGATTTGGTGGCGAGTTAGTGGATGGATTACGACACGCACCGCAAGTGTATGAAAATCTCCAGTCTGAGCAAACACCATTTAGGATGACCGTATTTCGATAAACGTATAATTGACTAACCACAACTCCAGGTTGTTGATCAACACAATCAAACAAAGTTGGCGCTACTTGCCCTTGCAGTACCAAAGGATCAAACGGAAGTGTAACGTTAGTATTAGCAAAACAAGAGCTCTGTACACTAATATTAATTGTGTTTGGTGCACCAATTCCCGTGACATCGCGATAGAAACGGAATATCAATTCGTAATGATGCGGGATTCCCGTGGAATCGCCTATGTAGCGATATTGCAAGTCAGTACCTGCAATGTGCGTGGCTTGGGAGCTGAAAGGCAATAAAAGCCCGAAGCCAAACAACAGTAAAATAAATCTTTTCATAACTAAGCGTATAGGATTAATAAAACGATGGCCAAAAGTAATAATTCTAATTGAGAAACAAAACGCTTTTGATTGGGTAACCGAAAACACTTATTGAAGTACCTCATTCAACGATTTAACGAAATATACCTACTAGGAATCTCACCCATTTTACGGCAAATATCGCCGTTTCCTAAACTTTACTTTCGGTACTTTTGTATTTGTAAGTCGCCAAAGCAATGACCTATCCAATTTAGGAAGCTGTAACATAATTGGGAAGCATTGCCAACGCAACGAAAAATAGCTGTAATAACACTTATAAATTCAAGGATGAAAATTTACACAAAAACAGGAGACCAAGGTACAACAGGGCTACTTTCGGGAAAACGGGTGCCCAAACATCATATTCGCATTGAGTCTTACGGCGCTACTGATGAGCTGAATTCATGGGTGGGGCTATTGCGGGACATTTTGGCGGGACATGCGCAGGTATCTACCCTACTGGAAATTCAAGACCGCCTTTTTACCATTGGTTCGCACTTGGCCTTGGAGCCGGGCAAGGCAAATTTTCCTATTCCTGAAATAGCTGCACAGGACGTAGTTTTTCTAGAAAAGCAAATTGACGCCATGAATGAAGAACTTCCGCCATTGAGGAGTTTTGTTTTACCGGGAGGTCATTCGGCGGTCAGTCAAGTCCACATTGCGCGTTGCGTTTGCCGCAGAGCCGAACGCTGGGTAACACAATTAGCGGAAAATGAAGCAGTAGATGAAGTAATCTTAAAATACCTAAATCGCCTTTCTGATTACCTTTTTGTGCTTTCCAGACTAGCTTCCAAAGACTTAAACGCAACAGAAACGCCATGGAAACCTAGGGTGTAAACAATGTAAACAAATCTTGTGTAAGTCAAATAAAAAATTACTTTTGCAAAAAATCTAAACGAGGAAAACTATGTATTGGACTTTGGAATTAGCGTCCTATTTATCAGATGCACCATGGCCTGCAACTAAGGATGAATTAATCGATTATGCCATCCGTACCGGTGCTCCGCTTGAGGTGGTGGAAAACCTTCAGTCCATTGAAGATGAAGAAGACGAAACCTACGAATCCATCGAAGAAATCTGGCCAGATTACCCATCTGAGGAGGACTTCCTGTGGAATGAGGAAGAATATTAGTACAAACCCCGCTTTGGCGGGGTTTTTTAATTTTCTACTTTTACCATCTCAAAATACAATATTTAAAAAAAGCTAAATATGAGTTTATTGCAATTATCAAGTGAAAATTTCGCCACTTCACTTTATGTGTTTTTAGAAGGTGTTGTCCCTTCTATTCTTTTTGCCATTGTGGCCTATGTTGTGGGCAAATGGTTGAAAACCTTGATCAACAAGGCAGTAAAAAGTATGTTCGTAAAGCGAGATGTAGAACCTTCACTCGCTACCTTTTTACAAAGTTTTGTAAATTTTCTTTTGACGATTATTTTATTCATTATCGTCATCTCTATTCTTGGGGTGCCCACCACCTCATTTGTTGCCATTCTCGGTGCTGCGGGTTTAGCTGTGGGTCTCGCTTTGCAAGG
>JAIULY010000246.1 GCA_022565875.1 Schleiferiaceae bacterium
CCCTACCGCTTTTTCAACAGACTCAAAATCATCATTATAGAAGTGGGCGGAAATTAGGGTAAAATAAAAGTTTAGTTTTTCGTCAGCACTTAATGCACTGTCATAGGCTAACTCCCTTTTTGCTTCTATTATACATTTTTCATATTCACCCAATTCAATTAAAATACTAAGCGCATCATAAGATATTGAACTATCAAGATGATAAAATGTATTTAATATTTTGAAAATATCTATAGCTTCTTTAGCATTTCCAAGAAACCAAAGATTACAAGCTAAAGCAATCTTTAAGTCGTTGTAAGTTGGATTCAATTCAAATGCTCTTTTAATAAAATGCAGCGATTGTGTAGTATACCCATTCTCGTTTAACTCCTGAAAAAACATCCCTTCCCAATAAAAAATCAACGTTTCATTAGAGGGATGCGTTTTTGCAAGTTTCAGCATTTCATCTAGCTGGCATGTTCTTCGAAGCATTTCGCATTTCATCTCAACATATTCCTTTGACTTTTGTGAGGTGGTATCAATGATTTCCATCGCTTTATCTTCCAACCCTTGTTCAAATGCCCAAGAAAAAGCTTCTTGCAATGCTTTTTCTTTTCTTCCTATCTGCTCCAAATTATCGAGAATGTGTTGTATGGCTGCTTCCGTTTTACCTTGACGTTGCAAAGCTTTGGCTTCGGACAAAATATTTGGTCGGGCCTTTTTAGCAGCCTTCTCTTCATCGGTAAGGGCTGGTGTTGCCATCCTATTAGCTTGTTTTAATGCTTTGATAGCCGCTACGTAATCGACCCATTGCCCAATGAATGCTAAGTAGTCTGGGCTAGACGCTGTAGGTGCGGCTGTTGCATTAATCCAATTGGTATAAAACAGATCGTCATTTTGTAACAATTCAGGTTTCTCTTGGCGTATGAAATCTATTTTTGAAATAGGTAAATAGTACTTACTCATACTAATTTTACTGGGGCTATGTGCCAAGAGAAATTGTTTTTTGTCGGTAGACCAAGTTACCTTTTGATCTAAGGCGGCTTGCAAGGTAAATGAGCCTGAACCCTTTTCTGATAACCGTAAAGCTAAGTGTACTTCGCGCCTTTTATTGGAAATGGTTAATTGGATATCCAAGATTTGATGCAATTTGGTCAAACAGTTTTTTATTGAAAAAACCCGTGTATCGTTCCAGTAGCGATGGCCATCAGGCGCAGGTACACTTTTTATCATAACACCCAAATCCTCAACTATCTCAAAACTCCCTATCCGAGTATGCGCTGGGATGCGGTCGGTAAAAAAAAGCCACTCCCCAAGCCGAATAATGGCAGCTCGGGATGCTGTGGGGTTGTGCCCAGCAGTAAACCAAGTAGTCCAAGAACTGTAGTTCTTATCAAGTTCAAATTGTTTTTGAAATTTTTGATCCCAAATTTCTGAAAAACTTGGTGAAGCCCATGGTGTGAATGTTTCATGGAAATAATGAAACGTCATCTGGTTCGGGTCACGAAAATCAGGAAGTTCTGTTATACGACGATAATCAGAAATGTAGGAATCAAAAACATAATAGCGGTTTTCAATACCATTAGTCAACCAAAGTAGTTCGGGATAATCCGCAGAGCTTGCATAATCTTTAGCCTGGTAATTCAACGTTTCATCCGTAAGTGGCACTCCAGGCGCTTTACACTCTACTAGTAACAATACTTTATTACGGTGTTGGACATAAAGATCAGCTCGTCCAGACGATTGAGCATCCAATTTCCGCATTGAAAACTCCACCTCAATATCTTTAGCATGGACATGAAGCTCATTGATCAAAAAATGGAGCACAGCTTGACGTACGTACTCCTCTGCATTAGCCTGAATAACCTTGCCTCGCTTCAGGCAAACAAAGGCATTTTCTTGTTGGGGTTGAACTCTATTTTTGTTGAAGTTAAATTGGAGCATTGGGGGGTTATAAGATTTGAATTAGTGAAAATTAATGGCAAGATGTCTAATCTAAAAAAAAAAATGAAATAGGTTTTTCTTATTTTATTAGTTCATCCAGTGTTTTCTTTTTCTGAGAAAGTTGATGTTCAATTACAAGGTCGTAGTCCGACTTTTTGTCAAATATCTTACTAGCAACCACAAACAATTCTAGAGAGACAAAAAAGACAAACAGAATAATATAAAAAACCAGAGCTACTATACTTTCTTTAAGAATGGATATGGTAGTGGTAAGTTCCTCCAAAAAACCTTGTTTAGAACTTATTTCCGCTCGCAAATTATCTTGAACATCCAATTTTTTCAGAAGGTAATTATCCAGTTGTTCTCTCATTTGGTCTAGAAGCTTGTCATTAATCCTAGCTTCATCAATTTTTGGATTAGGTATTGGGTTTCTATTTACCGTCGTTCTGTTTACTATTGAATCAGGAAGTCCATCTCTCTTTATAGCCATTGGTTGCGTTATTGAAGAAACTACCATAGTGGTTGGCTTTGCAGAGATTTCAGAGTACAAGAGGCTGTTCTTTTCGCTTATATTTTCAATATTTGCCCTCAGTTCAAAGATTTTCTCGTCAATTAATCTGACCCTATTACCAAGCTGCTCTTCAACTTGATGTTCGACTATCTCAATCATTTTTTTCTCAATATCATCTTTAAAAATAATTTGATCAATAATAGCAGAGCCTAAAATTGCCATAATAAGTGCTATGATGAACCTGAAAATACCTAAGAGTTTATTTGACCCAACTGTTAAAATAATTTGTCGTTCAATCTGAATAATTAGAACAATAAAAACTAAAGCAACAATTGAGCTATACATCCAATCAAGACCAATGTATCGCTGAGCAAATGAATAACCAATAAATCCCCACAAGATTATTAAAATAAAGATTGCTGACGTATATTTTTTGATTTGTTTTTTGCTAGCTTCAGTACAACCTGACAGTATTGTGTAATTCCATCCAGTAATGAAACAACCTAAACGTATCCAAAGATTTTTCATTACTCGTTAATTTTCAGGTTGTGAAGTGACAAGGATGCCAATCCTCTAAGAAATCCAACTTCATAAGATTTAAAAATACCAATCATGTAAAGCTCTTGGTTGTCCAAATCCTCTTTCATCTTTTGAATTTCAGTCAAGTGTTTTTCATAAGTTATTCTTTTGGATTTCAACATCTCAACAACATCTGTTAAACCTGCTTGCCCCCGCGAATCAATATGAAAATCTATGTCTCGCAACATATCTTCATATTTAAGGCTTACCTGTTTGAACTTTACCTCTAAACTGCTTCTAATTATTGAAATATTATTTTCCTTGTACGATTTATCAGGATTAGTTAAAGCGTCATTATAAGCTTTTACCTGATAATCTTCCTTAAGGAAACTGTAAATAACATCTATTGGCAATTTGGAGCCAAATTCAACAGAATAACTTCCTACCTCTTTTGGATCTGAATTATCAATGAAATCCTCTTCCTTAATTTCAGGAAGCAAATTTTCACTATTCCCTTCGTTTGTTTTGTCACTGTTTTTGCTTCTAAATAGAAAATCGAATAAACCCATTATGTTGAATTAAATTAAATGTATTTTACTGGAACTTTAAACTTACTATGGCCACGGCTGTGACAACTTTCACACAGAGTAATCAAATACTTATCGTCGTAATCCCAAGGATCAACATGCCTTTGAAGCCTTTTAATAAAGTGGTATTGTTTGTGATGAACATGCAATTTACCTTCACTTTTTCCGCAAATGACACACTTTTTGCCGTCTCGTGATAAAATTTCATCTCTTTTCTGTTTCCATTTATCATCAAATAGTTTTTCACCATAGTAAACTTTCATGACCTCGCTAGTTGTTTTACAATTTCTCAAAAGTAGTACATTCTTAACTTGTAAAATATGATGTTTATCAAGTTTTGCGTAAAACGAAACTTTCCAGCCATAATCATTATTCGCTAGGAGTTGGCTATGTTGA
>JAIULY010000247.1 GCA_022565875.1 Schleiferiaceae bacterium
AGGCAATAAATTCGTCAACGATAAATTTAGCTTTTCTATCGAGTTCAAACGAGTTGGTGGCAAAATTTATGTCATTCAAACGATATTCCTTCCCAATTTCCATTGGACTGACATCAAAATCGGCAGTAACTACACCTTGTTCGCCATTTTCATTGGCATCAATGAATTTAGAATTGAAGGCAGCCCCATCTTTTTCAACTTTCAGTATGACGTCAGCCTGTTCATCTTTGCGCACAACCTGGGCGTAATTACCCGATCCTGCTTCGATATTGATGCTTTTTTCTGTGTTGGTTTTAAGGTTTTTAACGGTTAGTTTAACGTCCTCAGTAGGTACATCTCCATTTGAAGCAAGTGATCCTTTTATTAATGTTACGTCTTCAGGTCTAACGTTATCGGGCATTTCAAAGGAAAATAAGTCCCAACCACCAACACCTATTTTTTTCAATTTATTGGAGTTAAAATATCCTTTTTGGCCATCCAAACTTACAAATAGGCCAACTTCATCTTTCTCGGAATTTATAGGATAGCCGATGTTTCGAGGGGTCTCCCATTTTCCGTCTCTATTTTTGCTTAAGAAAATATCAAATCCACCAACCCCAGGGTGACCATTTGATGAAAAGTACAAGGTTTGCGAATCGGAGTGTATGAAAGGTGATTTTTCGTCTTTATCGGTATTGATGGTGCCACCTAGATTCTCCGGTGATGACCAGCTTCCATCGGTATTTCTTGAGCATTTATAGATGTCAGTTCCACCTTTACCGCCCGGGCGGTCACTGGCAAAATAAAGGGTTTGGCCGTCAGCACTAATGGAGGCTTGCGATTCCCAAGTGTCAGGATTATTGATGTGTTTGCCTAGGTTAATGGGAGTGCTCCAATTGCCATATTCTCGTTTCGAATAGTAAATGTCGCAGTTGTTGTAGCCATCCTTACCGGTTGCGCAAATCGTTAGAAATAGTTCATTGTTGTTTGCCGTTACAGACGCCCCACCTTGGTTGAATGTTGTATTAAATGGTTCGGGCATGGGGTTCCCTTCGTCGTATAGACCGTTTCCGAGATGGGAGGCAACAGTAAATTGTTCTACAATTTGTTCCGCCGCCCCCGGGCCATCATACTTGTCAAAAACTTTTTCTTTTCTAGTAAAAAAGCAGTAAGCATTATCGGGACTAATAATGGCGAGATATTCATCACGTGGTGTTGAAATCGCCAACACGGGTTCTGGTTGGTAGGCCACGGGATTGTCTAAAAGTTCTTGTAAAACCTCACTTTCTTTCAATATGGCCTTGGCATCCTTGTCAAAACCTTTATCGCGATCTGGATTGGTTAGGAATTGTCGTAAGTAGTCTTTTCCGGCTTCCTCTTGTCCTGTTTCATACAAAATAACACCCAAGAAAAAATAGAGCTCAGCGCGGTATTCAGGACAAATCTCTAAGCATTTTTGCCAAGATACAGTTGTTTTCGATAAGTTGCCCCTCCGTATTTCATATTCTCCTTCCAAGTATAAACCGTGCGGGTTTTGCGGGTCTTCTTTCAAAATATTACCTACGTATATTTTCACCATCGGTAAGTTTTTCTGTCCGAATGCCGCTAGGGCCTTTTGAACATTTTGCATTATTTTTTGACTGTAAACAACGTCATCACACTCACCAAGTTCAATCTGAGCCTGTGTGTGAAATGTATTCAGTAATGCAAAAACTATAAATAGCTGTCTAATTGTTTTCATGTTCTAATGGCAAAAATGGCTTATTGGTTTTCTAATTCCGCTTTTTTCTTAGCGTCGTTAACCAATTGTTCTTTTTGATTGGTGGCTTCTTGTACCAGTCTTTTTCCATTGGTGTCAGCTTCCTTCTCCAAAGCAGTAGCTTGCGCGGTAGCTTTGCGAACCAATTCGTCCCCTGCACGTTTTGCCGCTGCCTGTTTTAATGGATTGCTTCCCGCTTCGCGCTCCAATTTTGCAGCACCTTCTTGAGCTTCTTTTACAAGCTTTTCACCGGCGTTCTTTGCTTCCGAGCGCAAGCGATTGGCTTGACGTTGCGCCTCGGCAATTAGTTGATCGCCCTTGGCCTCAGCATCAGCAATTAGTTTTGCAGCTCTTGCCTGAGCATCGGCTTTTGCATTGTCAACTACCTTTCCAATTTCATCTTTCACAATATCCGTAACCTGATCGCGAAGCGCATTTCCAAGACTTTTTAGCTCAAATGAAATTTTAGGGCTTGTTATGGTGCCGCCTATTAGTACATCCAAGTCCACATCTTTTATTCTTTCGGCTGAAGGAAGTGAAATAGCGCTACTAGCCAATTGTGCAGCGGGAAATTTACCTGATATTTTGTAAGCCATTGTTTGGTCAATGCCATGGCTTCCTGAAAACTCGGCTTGTTGGCTGCCTAGTGCAATGTTAAATGGCTTTAGAAATATCCGGCCATCCGTAATCTCAAAGTCAATCAAGGCATTTTTAAAACTCAAATTTTTGTAACTATCATTGTTGAGAGAGCTCGCCAATTTATCAAGGGTAGGGGACGCATACTGAATGTTGGCCGTTCGAAACATTCCTGCGGCATCAATGCTCGAAAGCACAGGAGAGAGATCGCCATCTAATTCTGATTGAAAATTAAATTTTGTTGTCAAAAGCCCTTTTGCGGCAGCTCCTATCGGTGCTAGTGCTTTTAGCGTTTCTACCTTGTCAAAAACCTGTTCTAAATCTAAATTCAATAGATCGAAGCCAAAATTAGCTAGAGGAGGTTGTTCTGGTTGAGTTTCATAAAATCCGTTCATTTCGATTGCTCCACCGAGCGTCTTCATCAAAAGTTGATTCATGGTAAGTTTTTGATTGGCAATGACAAGCTGCCCCTTCATGTCGGTTATGTCATACACATCAAAAAGTAGTTTTTCAACGGTGGCGTTCAAATTGAAATCGAGATTTGCAGGTACGCTTGGTGCACCGGTTGTGGTCTCGGTAGGATTCTCGGCTATAGCTTGATTTTCAGTCTCATCATCCATTAATGCGAGTAGTTCATTCGCGTCTATAAGGTTGCTGTTGAATTGAAAACGACCAATAAGTGTGGTATCTGAAAACACATAACTCAGAAGATTATCCAAACGCCCAGATGCGGAAAAATCAGATTTACCAATGGTCATTTGAAACATGGGGAGATTTAAAAACTGAGGACTCAATTGCGCTTCGGCTTGGGCTATCTTTATGGGGACATCCAATTCAGCACTCTCAAAAACAAAGTTGCTTAGTTTTCCACCACCACTTGCAGTAACTTTGTCGTAAGCTTCATTTTCTAGGTGAGATAGCCTTCCTTTAAATAAGAAATCGGCATCAAGCAGTCCTTTAATGTTTAGGTCATTTGTTTTTAGTGTTTTTTCTAAAGAGCTGAAGTCCATTTTGGTCTTTATGCCAAAATCAATGTTTGGGTCAGAAAAGGGTGTGAGTACATGAAAATGTCCCGATATGGGATTTTTCGCCAAACTCAAAGCAAAAGTGGGCAGATTTACACGCATCAAGTCGAGATCTCCTCCGGGATGATTGATGCTCATGTCAATATGGAGGTTTTCAATTTTTTCTGGCAGGTCGGGATAACTGATGGTGCCGTTTTTAGCTAATACATTGAAGCCAAAGGCTGGTGTGTAATCTTCATTTTCATAATAATAAGGACCTTTTACAAAGCCATTTAAATCAAAGTTACCCTTGGCAACCAGGTCCTCAAAATCTTGATAATAGTATGCGGGTATTAATGAAATCACCGATTTAAAGTCGTTGGAAGGCACAGCAAACGTTAGGTCAATATCCATAGCGTCTTCCAAAAATTTTAATATTCCGTTGAATTCTAGCGCTAATTCATTTAATTGAACAGTGTTTTCACCGAAAGTGAGTGATTCCTCCAA
>JAIULY010000248.1 GCA_022565875.1 Schleiferiaceae bacterium
AATTAGCCGACCCGACTTCTTCCTCGCCTTCTATCATAAACTTGACGTTGCAAGGCAGGGCGTCTAATTGTGTCATGATCTCCATGGCCTTGATGTGCATGTACATCTGGCCCTTGTCATCACAAGCCCCCCTGGCAAAAATGGCACCCTCTGGATGTGTGGGTGTAGTTTTTATAACGGGATCGAAAGGGCCGCTATGCCAAAGTTCCATTGGATCGGCGGGCTGTACGTCGTAATGTCCGTAAACAAGAACAGTGGGTAGTGCGGGGTCTTTTATCAATTTGCCATAAACGATGGGATAGCCGGCGGTTTCAGCTACCGTAACGTGAGGTACGCCTGCTGCTTTCAACTTGTCGGCTACCCAATGGGCCGCCTCAAGCACATCGCTTTTGTACTTTGGGTCTGCGCTTACCGAGGGTATTCTCAGTAATTCTAACAACTCATCCAAAAAACGGTCTTTATTTGCTCCTAGGTACTCGTGTAATTTTTCCATAAAACTTTTTGATTTCGCACAAAAATAAAGCATTTGTTGCGATTGCTCTTGAAATTACCGTACTTTAATCGTTGCCGCAATGCCCATGTTCTAGTTGCTAAGGCGCTCGAATCTAAAAATCACGATCTCGGCTATTTTTTGGGTCAACTTGTCCGTGTTGCAGCCCAACAAATAAGCCGTGGCAGTCCTTTAAAAAACGCGTAAGAATATGGTGATGCTTTTCGAAAAGACTTGCTGCATTTTCACAAATAATAAGCCCTCTTTCATATTACCTTTGCACCGTTAAAATACTGCCCAGCTATGAGTGATGCGATTAAACACGAATGTGGAATAGCCCTCGTCCGTTTATTAAAGCCATTAGAACACTACCAAAAAAAATACGGTACCGCCCTTTACGGCATCAACAAGATGTACTTGCTGATGGAAAAGCAGCACAATCGCGGTCAAGACGGCGCTGGCTTGGCCAATATCAAGTTTGATATGCAACCGGGCCAACGCTACATCAGCCGCTATCGCTCGGTAGACCCCAAGCCCATTCAAGATATTTTTGTAAAGGTGCAAAATCGCATTCAAGACGGGTTGGTAGACCAGCCGGAAAAGTTGCACGATGCAGCTTGGCTAAAGGCCAACCTCCCCTTTGTTGGCGAACTTTACCTCGGGCATTTGCGCTATGGAACTTACGGAGGAAACAGCATCGAAAATTGCCACCCATTTTTACGGCAAAACAACTGGATTACCCGAAACCTGATTTTGGCAGGCAATTTTAATCTGACCAATGTAGACCAACTCTTTGATGAATTGGTGGCTCTCGGACAGCACCCCAAAGAGAAGGCGGATACCGTAACGGTAATGGAAAAAATCGGCCACTTTTTGGACGAGGAAAACGACAACTTATACTACCAACTAAAAGAAGAAGGTGTTTCCAAACAGGCGGCAACGGAACATATTGCTAATAATTTGGACATCGAAAACATTCTCGTTCGCGCAAGTAAAAGCTGGGATGGAGGCTATGCGATGGCTGGATTGTTTGGCCACGGCGATGCTTTTGTACTGCGCGACCCTTCTGGAATTCGCCCTGTTTTTTACTATTGTGACGATGAAATTGCTGTGGTGACATCTGAGCGACCTGTGATTCAAACGGCATTTAATGTGCCTTTTGACGCGATAAAGGAACTTGAACCGGGTAACGCTATTATCATCAAAAAGAAAGGAGACATCCGCATTTCTGAAATCAAAAAGCCGTTGGAGAATGCGGCGTGTTCTTTTGAGCGTATTTATTTTTCCCGTGGTAATGATGCGCAAATCTACCAAGAGCGGATTGAGTTGGGGCGGCGTATTGTCCCCGCCATTTTGAAAGAGGTAGATTATGACCTCGATAACACGGTGCTTTCTTTTATCCCCAATACGGCTGAGGTCTCGTTTTATGGTATGATGAAAGGCGTAGAGGATCACATCAAAAAAGAACAAGCTAAAGAAATCTTGCAGGCAGGAAATACCCTTACACCGGAACGCTTGCAAGAAATACTCAACAAGCGCCCAAGAGCTGAGAAAATTGCTTGGAAGGACGTGAAACTGCGCACATTTATTACGCAAGACAACAGCCGAGATGACCTTGTTTCGCACGTGTACGACACCACCTATGGGGTGGTTGGGCAAAACGATAACCTCATAATGATTGATGACAGTATTGTGAGAGGTACCACATTGCGCCAAAGCATTTTAAAAATCCTCGATCGATTAGGCCCTAAGAAAATCGTTATCGTGTCTTCCGCGCCGCAAATCCGCTACCCCGATTGTTACGGTATCGACATGGCCCGTATGGGCGACTTTATCGCTTTCCGAGCGGCGATGGATTTGCTGAAAACCACCAACCAAGAACACATTATTCGCGATGTGTATCGCAAGAGCAAGGAGCAAGAAAATCTACCAGATGGCGAGGTGAAAAACTACGTGAAAGAAATTTACGAACCCTTTACTCCTCAAGAAATTTCAGACCGCATTGCAGAGTTACTAAAACCCATTGGCGTACGGGCAAAACTCAAAGTGATTTTTCAAACGATTGAAGATTTGCACGAGGCATGTCCAGCCAACACAGGTGACTGGTATTTTACGGGTAATTTCCCAACACCTGGGGGCAACCGTGTGGTAAATCGTGCATTCATCAATTTCATGGAAGGGCGAAACCAACGCGCATACTAAAAACCGAAACTACGCGAGTGTGCCCCGCGTGCTCGCGTTATTGCAGCTCTTGAAGCAGCTCTTCCCATGTAAAATAGCGCTTGGCCAAAAACCCTTCTTCATCAATGAGAAAGTAGGCGGGTGTCGATGAAAATCGAAAATTACTCGATACAGTAATGCCTTTAGGAATGTCTCCCGGTTTTAGATACTCCTCATCCAACAAAAGGTGGTGAAATGCATTGAGTTTGTTTTTTGGTAAATAGCCACTGTCCATGGTAATGCCGATGACCTCAATGCCTTTTGCCAAAAGCTTATCGCGATCGGCTTCGTATTGTGAGAGCATGGCATTGCAATACCCGCATAGTGGCGACCAAAAGACCAACAAAATACGTTTGCCCAAAAATTGATTGGAAGAAACGGGCTCGCCGTCGCTATCCACAGCCAACCAATTGATTGCATCAACCACAGGAACATAATTTTTGGACGCATCCTCTCTTCCTTGAAGACTATCCAATATTTCTAATGCATCCCACGCTTCTATTTGACGATAGCCGTTGCGCATAAGTTGGTGCACGGATTTTCCTATCGGCAATTCCTGAGGCACGGTTTCCCAAAGGGCAAGCGTAAAAGCCTCAATAAAGGCGCCCTGCCCTTGTTGGGTAACCAAATCGCGTTGAAACAAATACTCGCGGAAAACACCTGTAATAATATCGGGAACCAATGGGTCATGAAATACTTGTGGTTGTTCCCAATCGATGCGGTTGAATATCGCGGGGCTAAATTGTTCTGGGTAAGGGTGTAAAAAAACGTCCACTTTTTTTCGGAAACGCAACGCGGCCTTTAAGGGTTCCGATGGCGCTGTGGCAATAGCTTTTTGATACGTTTGCTCCAGTGTTTTCAGTTCCTTAGCATAAGCTTTTTGACGTTTTTTATCGAAGGGGTGTGCATCGAAAAGTCCTTCGCCCTCCTCAAGGTATTCCAATCGATCTTGGATACTATTGATGGCTTTTGAGGTTCGCGCAAAGCTCGTATTGTACACGTCATCAAAATAGAACGACGCATAGCCTTGCGAAGGAGCACCTTCAAGTTTTACGTCGCTATCGGCCAGCCAAATTGGAAAGCTCAGCAGTTGTTGCCCCTGTAATGTTTCTATTTCTATGCGATAAAATCCTTGATAGTTGAGGGAGGGAAGTGGCAGCAAAAAAGAAC
>JAIULY010000249.1 GCA_022565875.1 Schleiferiaceae bacterium
AACGGAACGAGAGAGGTACGTCTTGACGATACTGCAAACGAGTAAAATGTAAGATTAACGCCTCTTTGGGTTTTGCTTTACAAAAGTAGTCATCAAATATTTGCGGGGCTAACAACAAAATGGATTGGTTTTTTTAGGTTTGTGAATTAAACAGGCTAGTAGTATTTGTCAATTAAAGTGGTTTTTTTCGTCAACAGCATAGCCATATGGTCTAACAGATCTTTTTTCAAAACGAAATACTTTTGGTTCGCTAAAATGGGCAAGTAGTTTATGGCGGTGTAAAGTTTTTCTAGATTTTCGTCTATATAAATACTCACACCAAAATAATGCAATTGCTCGCGGATAAAGTCTTGAATTTTTTCTTCCACTTCTGGAGGTAAAGCATCGGCACAAGCTTTGTCTTTTACCAAAAGTTCCATTTCTTCCTTTAGTTTTTGCTCAAGTGGTTTAAATTTTCTTAAGTTCTCTTTAATTATATGAAAAGGCGTTACTTCGGATATGAAAACCAAAAAAGAAGACACTTGCTCTTGAAATTCATAAAGCTCATGCAGTTTTTTATCAAAGGCTATGAGACTTTCATAATCGGACTTTAGCTGTTTTTCAGAGTTTAGACTTCTAGCCAATGCCATAAAAAATTGAAAAATCTTTTGATCGTGCTCTGCAAGAGCCTCCTCTCTGCTTTTTAGCTCTTTTTCTAGCGCTGCAACCATTTGTTTAGCAGCATATTTTCGATTGTATTTTCTCCCATCATACTCAAAGCTAATCGCGCCTTTTTGCTGGATGAGTTGCTGCATATTGTGGATGTCGAATTGTAGCGCTTGCGTTTCCTTTACGTGAGCAATGGTTTCATTATCAAATAGGTTGGTAAAGGCTATACCTTTTGGAATTTCATCCATCTTTGTACTGCTTAGTAGGATTGTAGGATTGTGATAGTCGTAATATCGGTTGAAGCACTTCGGAAACTGATAAGGCTTGCTGGATTGGATGTATTCTTCAATAAATGCATCGTGGGATAAATAACTTATAGGTTGCTTGGCATCAGTTGAAAAGAAAAACTGCTTTGTCATTGTCAGTTCAAGTTGTTCACTCGCGAGAAAAAGATGTATTGCAGCATTTGTGGCAACCTCTTGGTTTGGTTGTGTATGCATCGCCAAACGTTCCAAACGTTCTTTCATTGAAGGATGAGAAGCCCATTGATCTACCGCTACAAGTTTGGAGCTAATGAATAGCCCTTTGTCTTGAGGAGTGAAGATAGGGCGACCTTGGTCCATTGCAATTTGGTTTTCGCTTGCCAAGTGTGTCAAAAGTCTTCTAAAGTCCTCAAAAATATTTTGTGACTGAATGCCTTGTTCATATCTGTTGCCGTAAAATTGAAGGAGTTCGTTTATGGCTTGGTCAGCAAAATGTAATTGCAGTAAGGCTGTTGCCATAGGATTAGGCCCCGCTACATGGGCAGCAATGGCATCGGCATGAAATTCCATTTCTCTAGAAACGCCATAAAAGTTAATGGTAATTCTAGAAAACAAAAACCGTAAAAACTGTTGTATCCATCTATTAGTATATGCAGCAAACCATTCGATCAATTCAAGGGTGGTTTTGTCTCGTTCTCCAGCACTTTCCAAAATTTGGTTTTCGTAGGTGTTGTCATAGAGTACTTTTTGCATTAGTTGATTGAACTTGAAAACGAAATAGCCCAAACTGTTGGTTTTTTGAATGGCATGGCCAAGTTCATGAGCAATAAGAGCTTTAAGTTCCGACTGGTTTAACACAGTAATCGCTCCAAATCCTAAAATGAGCTGTTGCGAGGGTTTGAATAGATTTTTGAAGGATGGTGGGGCTACTTGCAGCCCTGCATTCACCGATCTTTCCACATACACCTGAGTGGGCATTGGCGCTCCAATTTCGGTGGCTAATTCAGAAATGATTTCAAACAATTTGGGCGCATCTTCACGCTGCAATGGTATGCGTTCTTCGGTATCATCAACTTTTGGCAATCGCAATGGAATTCGAAATAATGCCATTACTATGAAAATAGCAATGCCAATGGGTGCAACAATGAAAACCGCTAAGAATGGAATTTTTTCGCCAATCGTGTAAAGTAGAAGCGCAATGAGTAGCGCAATTAATGCCAATGACAAGGCAATTAAGGCAATATAAACACCGATAAATGTAAACGTGGCTAAAAACAGTCGAATAAGGTCGTTTCGAGATTTTTTAGAAGGTTGAATGTGCATGAATACTGAGTTGATTTTTAATAGTTATAGTTTAGTAATGTGTTTAACAGCAAAAGTGACTATCTCTTCACTCCATACTTTTTTCTGTGTATTTAGAAAAGTAGTTGCAACATGTGTTAGTCGCACTGAAAAAGAAAAACAAAAACAGTTGGGTGTCGCAAATATTAAAAATTCTATCGGAAAAATAGCGACTAGCTTTTGTGGTTATTTTGAGAGAATACAACCCTTTTTCCATAAAGAATAGATGGTGTTTGAGAAACGCCTACTAGAGGCGGAAAAAAGGTTGAACCCTTCCTATAAGTCCTTTTCTGCCAAACGCTGACTTGTCGGGAGATTTTGAATCCTCGCTAACAATGAATTAGTTCCGGTTCAAAAATTCTCTCTGCTATAATTTCAATTAGAATCATCGTTTTTGAAGCGAAATCAAAGGTTTTGTCTCACGCGACTCGTGATAGGTTCATAGAAAAAACCAACAAACGTTCTGTCAACTTTTGTGTTATTGCTTTGTAGTTTTGCAAATGAAATAACAGGATAGAACATATCATGGAGATTGAAAATAAAGTAGCTAGAAGTGGCTTAATCACTTTTGAAATGAAGTCACTACGTTCCAAAGCGGAGATGGTGCATCTAGACATAGCACCTTGGTTGTACGAGGAATTAATTTTGAAAGAAAAAGATTTCAGAAACTATATAGCTGATCACAATTGGTCGCAATACGAGGGCAAGAGATTGCGCATATTTTGCAGCGTTGATGCCATTATTCCCAGTTGGGCCTATATGTTGTTGGCAGATAAAGCCGCGCCTTTTGTAGTGTTTTGTTTTGTTGGCGAAGAACAAGAAATGCGTCAATTCGAATTGTTACACGCTATTCAAAATTTAGATGTTGCACCATTTGAGTCGGGTCGCGTAATTGTAAATGGTTGTTCCGATCCGGATGTTTCGCCCGCAGCCTTTGCCATGCTTACTGCAAAATTGCGCCCTGTTGTCAAGTCCATTCTTTTTGGTGAGGCTTGCTCCACTGTTCCCGTTTACAAAGCACCCAAAAACTAAAATTTCAGATGCAGTCTTTTCACATTAATGCCATTCAATTGCGTATTGCAACAGTTCGAGAAACGTTGTTGGCGCATCCTTTATACGATCATTTGCAGGGGGTTGATGCAATTAAAGTTTTCATGGAACATCATGTTTTTGCCGTGTGGGATTTCATGAGCATGCTCAAAGCTTTACAGCAACAATTGACTTCCACATCTACAGCGTGGGTGCCAACAGCCTATCCTGTCGCCCGCAGGTTGATTAACGAAATTGTTGTAGCAGAAGAAAGTGATATCGATATCAATGGATTACCTGCAAGTCACTACGAAATGTATGTACAGGCCATGAAACAAGCAGGCGCCCGGATAGAGCCCGTCCATCGGCTGCTGAAAAAGTTGCACGGGGGATTCAAAGTGAGTGAAGTGCTGCGCTTCAATAGTGCCGAATTAAACCCAGTAGTGCTGCAATTTTTAAAGGCAAACCAAGCCATTATAAAACGCGGGAAAGCGCATGAAATAGCTTCAGCTTTTACTTTTGGTAGAGAAGATTTGATCCCCGATTTGTTTGGGGAAATAATAAAAGATT
>JAIULY010000250.1 GCA_022565875.1 Schleiferiaceae bacterium
GGCGAAACACCTGTGGTGCTTACCACTCGAAAAACCTCCTTGCAAAAAATAAAAGTTAGTGTATCAGTCCCAGGATATCAAATTTTGGACACTACACTCACCAGAAATCAGCACTACGTAAGTCAGCGCATTTATGCGGCTCCATTGCTTCTTCCTTTGTTTTATCTCTACGACTTAAACCCGGAAAACCACTTTCTGCTACAACGCAATCAAGCACAAGTGGCCTTGCAAGCTGAAGAGGTTACGCCAGCGTTTCAAATAGCGTTGATTCAAGGTCAATTGAGCGAACTAGAAGCGCAATTAAAAGACAACAGCATAAAAAAACGCGTCTATAAAAAGCGCAAAAAAGAACTAGAAGCCAAACTTACCGCGCTACAGGGAAAAGACTGAGTATGGAATTACCGTCAAAATATTTAGAAAACGCCGTAAACGAGATTTCCAAATTGCCGGGGATTGGTCGCAAGACAGCATTGCGATTAGCGTTGTTTCTTTTGAAATCGCCCCCACAAAACAGCCTAAACTTGGCAGAATCGCTTACTCATTTGGTGCAACACACCCAATTCTGCAAGCGTTGTCACAATCTGAGCGATTTAGAAATTTGTGGGATTTGCAGCAACCCCAAGCGCGATGCCGGATTGATTTGCGTGGTGGAGGACGTTCGCGATGTATTGGCTGTTGAAAACACCAATTTGTTTCGCGGGCACTATCACGTACTCGGCGGTTTAATATCGCCGATGGAAGGTATTGGTCCGTCTCAGTTAAAATTAGAATCGCTTTTTGAAAAAGCAGGTCAGCCAGACACTCATGAGATCATTCTAGCGCTGAATGCGACCATGGAAGGCGACACTACAAATTTTTACATCTATCGCCGCTTGCAAAATACACCGATAAAAATTTCGACATTCGCGCGTGGATTGGCGGTTGGTGATCAACTAGAATATACAGACGAAGTCACCCTTGGCCGGTCGTTGCTCAATCGCATTCCGTTTGAACAGTCTATGAAAAACTAAACCTGTGAAGTTATCTATTGTCATTGTCAATTACAACGTCAAGCACTTTTTGGAGCAATGCTTACTCAGTGTGCGCGCAGCCACAACCAATATGGAGGCAGAAGTTTTTGTGGTAGACAACAACAGTAGCGACGGAAGTATGGCCATGGTGGCTGCGAAATTCCCGGAGGTCATTACCATTTGCAACCAAGAGAATGTTGGTTTTTCTGTAGCCAACAACCAAGCCATGCGGATGGCCAAAGGAGAGTATATCCTGTTGCTCAACCCCGACACCGTGGTAGAAGAAAGCACCTTTGAGGAGGGCATTGCCTTTATGGACACGCATCCCGACGCAGGAGGATTAGGAGCGAAAATGATAGATGGCAAAGGGGTTTTTCTACCAGAGAGCAAACGAGGCTTGCCCACGCCAAGCGTTGCTTTTTACAAAATATTTGGCATTTCTAAACTATTTCCGCATTCGCCAAAATTCTCAAGGTACCATATGGGGCATCTCAATTCAGCAGCTGTTCATGAGATTGAAATTCTGGCAGGTGCATTTATGCTAATGCGGAAAACTGTTTTGGACAAAGTTGGCTTGCTCGACGAGCAATTTTTCATGTACGGTGAAGATGTAGACTTGAGTTACCGGATTGTTTTGGGCGGCTATAAAAACTATTACCACCCCAAGGTGCGCATTATTCATTACAAAGGAGAAAGCACCAAAAAAGGCAGTATCAATTACGTGTATGTTTTTTATCGCGCCATGGTTTTGTTTGCGAAAAAACATTTTTCTCCGCGATTTGCAAAGGCTTACAGTTTTTTGATCAATATCGCGATTTACCTACGAGCTTCTCTATCAATTTTTGCGCGCGTTGCAAAGACCATTAGGCTTCCTGCGTTAGATTTTGTCATGATGTATTTGGGGTACACACAGATTCGGTTGTATTGGGAGGCGAATCACCGTTTTGTTGAGGGTGGCGCTTATCCAGATACGTATAATTACATCGTAGTTCCTATCTACCTATTGATTTGGATTTTAGGGATTTTTGCGGTGGGAGGCTATAGCAAACCCCTTAGAATTAATCGTCTGTTGCTAGGCCTTTTAGCAGGAACAGCTTTTCTACTCACCACATATGCCTTAGTACCAGAAGTATTGCGATTTAGCAGAGCATTGATTGTTTTAGGAGCCCTCTTTGCAGCCCTCTATTTACCATTGTCGCGCTTTCTTTTTGGACTTTTGGGTTGGAATGGCTATCAGATTATTGCCGGATCTGATCGAAAAGTAGCCGTGGTAGGTAGTGCCACAGATTGTGATTTTGTGGAGCAGTTATTGGCAAAAGACAGCAAGCCCCCTACCCTACTTTGTCGCATTGCAGGCCCAAATCAAGAGAAAGAAGACACGCCATTTGTTGGTGACTGGACTACTTTAGCCCAAACAATTGATTACTTTAATGTTCGGGAAGTTATATTTACTGCTGGAGCGTTGCGATATAGTCAGATTCTTTCAGCAATAGAAACACTCCGTGAGCATCGGGACTTAGAGTTTCGGATTGCGCATCCCGATGCTGGTTTTTTGATTGGCAGCAATAGCATTCACTCCCGAGGGGCAGCTGTTTCCATAGATCATTTGAAAATCAACCATGCGGAGCACCAGCGCAATAAACGCATATTTGATTTGTTCTTTTGTTTACTGCTTCCGCTAATGCTGCCCTTACTTTTCATTAAAAGAGCACAGTATGTAAAGCTTTTAAAGAGCTGGCCAGCGGTGATGACGGGCAAGAAAACATGGATAGGTGTAGGGAATCACGAGGAAATAAAGACCAAGCCCTGTGTCATTCATGCGGCAAAACCCAGTATGCGCAAAGATTGGGTAGCTAAA
The DNA here is from genome assembly GCA_022565875.1 of Schleiferiaceae bacterium. Taxonomy (GTDB): domain Bacteria; phylum Bacteroidota; class Bacteroidia; order Flavobacteriales; family Schleiferiaceae; genus JAIULY01. The sequence goes on from JAIULY010000250.1 coordinate 2,869, forward strand.
GTGGAGCGCGACTATGCTGAGAACTATGATGTAAATACCGATTTTCAGTTGGTACTCCGCTATTTTAAGCAAGACTAAAGCAGCCAATCCTTACCCCTACAACTACCACAGTTACTCACAAACTAAACAGTGATAGACCAAGCTGCTTTAGATATTTTGAACCGCAAGTTTGTAGCGGGAGGAATTTTAATTTCGAGACTCCACTTCACAAATCAAGTCTGCGGGGCGTTAGGTAAATAAGGGTTTTACATTTTTGGAGACATCCTGATAACTTGAATTTATTGTACGCATTTCACCAGCAATCCTACGTTTTGTGAAACATCTGTCTACCAATTTCCATTATCAGCTAATCCTCGGAAACCTTACATTTGGAAGTGTCTGTACACTATAGACAGTTGATATTAAGCGTCATAAAGCGAAATAACCTTACATTTCTGGAAACACCCTAATAACGCGAATCTATTAGAACCCAAATTCCAGATATCTTACGTTTGCGGAAACATCCGAATCCCAATTTCCATTATCAGCATATTCCCAGATACCTTACATTTTGAAAGTGCACACACATCATAACCAACTCATTTAAAATGACTTAAAATGAAAGGGGCTTACATTTTTGGAGATATGCTGATAACTTGAATTTATTGTACGCATATCACCAGCAATCCTACATTTTGGGAAACATCTGTATACCAATTACCATTATCAGCTTATTCCCAGATACCTTACATTTTGGTAGTATCCGTACATCATAACCAACTCATTTAAAATGACTTGAAATGAAAGGGGAGTAAATTTTTGGAGATATCCGGATAACTTGATTGTATTATGCGATTATTTCCAGAAGCCCTACGTTTTTGGAAACATCAGAATAAACAAGTTGGGGCAGTCGCATACACCGAAATCATTATCAGCATATCTCCAGAAGTCCTACATTTTGATAGTATCTATATATCGATTTCCATTATCAGCATA
>JAIULY010000251.1 GCA_022565875.1 Schleiferiaceae bacterium
TACTCAATCATAAAGCGCACTTCGCGTGAATAGGCCACAACAGAACGCTTAGCAAGATGAGAAACCACCATGGTCTTCTCCAATTGTAGCAGTGCCTGTAGCCCTGCGTCACTCATTTTTTTTTCATTGTACAAAAAATTTAAATGGAGCGATGAAAATAGTGATTTTGTTGTAATTTGCGATTGTAAAAGCTAACCGCCGGTGAGGCGGGTTTCGCTTGAACAGCCGTTTTGCAAAAGCGGGGGTTTCGTGCTTCTATGAAAGTGAAGTGCTAAATTCAAGCTTTGTGCAGCTAATGAAGTTTAGTGCTGAAAATCCCCGCCTTCGCAAAGCGGCAAAACGTTGTGCGTCAGCTTAGAAAACCGACACCGAGATAAAAAATCAAAATAAAATGGGTTCAAAAAACATACACTTAGAACCGTTCGACAAAGGAACAATAACCAAACTTGAAATCTTTGAAGATTATGCTCAAGCTTGGATACCGACTTTTGTAATGCAACCGCACATTACAGAAATTCACATTTTTGATTTTTTTTCCGGACCAGGATATGACTCTGAAAATGTTGCAGGAAGTCCTATTAGACTATTGACCAAGATCAGTGAACATTTAGGTCACATAATGTCGAAACAGACTAGGATTGTTTTACACTTAAACGAATTTGAACCTACGAAAAAGAAGCAAGATAAATTTGAATTGCTTAAATATAATTGTAGTAATTATTTAAGCCAAAATCCCAAGTTCAAATACTTTCTGACAATAAAATTTTACAATGAGAATGCAGAAGAGTTATTTTTTAAACTGACACCAATTATAAGTAAATACCCTTCACTTGTTTATTTAGACCAAAATGGAGTAAAATTCATTTCGCAAGAATATATAAACAAGCTAGAAAATCTTAAAACAACAGACTTTCTTTACTTTGTTTCTTCTTCATTTTTTAAGCGTTACGGAAAAACGGAAGAATTTAGAAAAGCTCTTGAGATTGATGTCTCAGAGTTGGAAGCAGAAGAATATAGAAATATGCACAGATTGGTGTTGAATAAAATGAAATCAAGACTTCCTGCGAAAACTGAATTGAAATTGTTTCCTTTTTCAATTAAGAAAAATGCCAACATTTATGGAATTGTATTTGGGGCAAAAAACTATGCAGCTGTACACAAATTTCTAACGATAGCTTGGAAAAGAAATGAATTAAATGGAGAAGCTGACTTTGATATTGATGATGACAACAAGAAAAATCAGCTGACTTTGTTTGAAGGCAAACAAATGACAAAAGTTGAAAAGTTCCAATCAGACCTTGAAAACAAGTTGTTAGAGAAAAATTCTGTTACCAATGAAGCTGTTCTAATTTACACTTACCAGTGTGGTCATATTCCAAAACACACAGAAATAGTATTGAAAAGGCTAAAAAAAGAAGGAAAACTAAATTATGAGACACAAACACCATATTTGACTTATGAAAACGTTTTCCGTAAGAAGAACATAATCACTTACCAAATAAAAAAATAGAAATGGCACAATCGAGCATAGAATGGACTGAAATGACTTGGAATCCAACTACAGGATGCGACAAGATTTCAACAGGATGTAAATTCTGTTATGCAGAAGTTATGTCAAAGCGTTTACAAGCAATGGGTGTTGAAAAATACAAAAACAATTTTGAGATAACCATTCACGAAGATGAACTACAAATTCCATATACTTGGAAAAAACCAAAGGTTGTTTTTGTAAACTCAATGAGCGACTTATTTCACAAAGACGTTCCAATTGAGTTTATTATAAAAGTATTTAAAGTAATGAAGGACAATCCACAACACGTTTTTCAAGTATTGACTAAAAGAGCCGACATTTTAAGGTATTACGACAGTGAAGGTTGGTTGGATTGGACACATAACATTTGGATGGGAGTTTCAGTAGAGAATAATAAAGTAACGAAAAGAATTGATTTGCTTAGAGAGACAGGAGCAAGAGTTAAATTCCTTTCTTGTGAGCCATTAATTGGAGCAATTCCCAATATGAATTTGACAGGTATAGATTGGGTAATTGTTGGTGGAGAAAGTGGACGAAAGCCAAGACCTATGAAAGAAGAATGGGTATCGGACATAAAAAATCAATGCTTAGAAGCAGACGTTGCTTTTTTCTTTAAGCAATGGGGCGGGACAAACAAGAAGAAAACAGGACGACTTTTGGAAGGCAAAACTTGGGACGAAATGCCAGAAATTGAACTACATAAAAATGTGTAGAAAAGAAAGCCGAACGCACAACAGCACCTCGAAATCGCCACCTTCGGGTAGCTGCAAAACGTTACCTGCCATTTTAATGAACGACACTGCAAACATAAAACGACAATTTTATAACTCACTAAAACGTGGGACAGGAGAAGCGTATCTTTTAGTAAGAGACAATCCAAAAATTGACTTTTCAAACCACATTATAAAGGGTGCATTAAATATTTATGCTTATGACGGACAAAGTGAAGCCGACAGAGCTAAATATATTTTTGATATAATTTCTATTTCAAAGCATCAAGAAAAAATTCGCAAAGCTGTTTTAAAAGGTTTGGCAACTGAACAAGACGACATTTGGAATTTGACACATTTATTTGCACTTGCAAAACTTTACGCTCAACAAAACGACACCGAGTTAAAACAAGCGATTTACGACAGATTTTTAAACAATCCGATTGAAGGTTCGGATTGGGTTGGTGCTTATAAAATATTAGAACTTGACGGACTAAATGGATTGTTTTACGTTGCTGAAAAGTTTGGAAAATACATTGAAAAAAATCCTGACGATTGGCAAGACGATTGGATAATAAAACGTTTTCAGGAAGAAAACGAAAGCATAAAAGTTTACGAAGAACTTAAAAAGAAAGCCAAGACGAACAAGTTCATTCGCATTTATCTTGACAATATAAAACGAACAAAAGCAAGTCAAGAAATGCACAAAACAAAGCCAATAAAATACAAGGACATACTTGATGAAGTTCTAAACAGCAAACCCCATTTTTCATATTTCAGGAAAAGAAATTTGACTAATGATGAAGTCAATCTAATTGCAATGCGACTGATTGACGAAACTGACAAGTCAAACATTGAAAGACTTTTGGATATTTTTGAATTTTATAAATTTCCTTTTGATAGCAAATTAATATTAGACTTTGCAAAGCAAAAGCCAACGAGCAAAAACAGAATTGTTGAATATGCAATCAACGCATTAAAATATTTGAAAAGCAAAGACATTAGAACCTTTGCTATGGACAAAATACAGAACTCAAAAAATCCGATTGACTATTTAGAAATTTTGGTTTCTAATTATAAAAGTGGCGACTTCCAACTATTAAGCGAAATTGCAAATAAGACAAAAAGTGAACACAAAATAGAGCAGTTAGCAGGGATTTATTCAGATATTTTCAAAGCCAATAAGACAAAAGAGTGTAAAGAGCCACTTGAAATCTTATACAATAAAATGAATTGTGCAATTCACCGAAACGGAATTGTTGAAATTCTAATTGAGCAAAAGGTAATAAGTGACAAAATCAGACAAGAAATAAGGTTTGACTGTGACTTAGATACAAGAAAACTAGCGGAATGAAAAGAAAAACGGCAGGTAACAGCACCACGAAGTAGCAGCGAAGCTAAAAGTGGCGGTTCATTGGTTAAACCAGCCTGCGGCAGGCAGGTCAAGCTTTACTCATGGATGGCAATATTTTAATGGCATTCGTTAGCCCTTCGGGGTTGTGCATCTATCAAAGTTTACCTCCGGTGCTGCTTCGCGGTGTGCTTGGTTGATCCCGCACGTGCGGGACTTCGAATTGAAAATCACGAACACAGTAAAA
>JAIULY010000252.1 GCA_022565875.1 Schleiferiaceae bacterium
ATGCGCAAACACCTGCTAGCAGTTGCCCTTCTTTCCCTTCTAAACCCACCAGTAAGCAGCCAATCGCTTTCTATTGTCAATCAAACATCAGGAGATGCCGTTCCCTATGCGCACGTAATCGGCTATCAAAATGACTCTATTGTTTTTGGCGACTATTCTGATTTACAGGGCAGAATTACCATTTCTGAGTCCCTAAATTTTGATTCCATTGTGTTTTCTTGCATGGGCTTTGTGCGTCATACACTGATTGAGTTTCCTGCTTCGAGAACGGTGTTCTTGGAAAAGAACATTTTGGTAATGGATGAAATTGTGGTGTATTCCAATTCCAACCCAACGACTAAGACATTGGGCTATGAGAAAACCAAGCGCCGTTCATCAAGTGTCTCTACCAGTGCGGGTTTTCAAATGGTGGCCTTAATTGAAAACCCGTTTCAAACGGCTTTGGAGGTTTCGGCAATCCATTTCCATTATAAAACTGCCAAAACGATAGCGGGTGATTATGTCTTGCGCGTTGTGGCTTTTAAAAATGATAATGGCAAACCGGGTGTGTCAGTGCCTATTGACAGTGCTTTTTTGGTGAGCCCCTCTCCGAGATTTCAAGAAAAGACTGTTTCTCTACTCGGGGAAGGCATTTTGTTGCCAAAAGAAGGCCTTTTTATGGGAGTAGAAACAATCGGGAATATTGAAAACGATACGCTGGTAACAACCGCCATGAATGCGTTTACCTTCCGTGGTTCTATTGGAAGGTATTTGGAAGGCCTGGCTTTTTCACGGTTTATTTTTTATAGTGAGGTATGGGTTAATTATAATAATCCTGAATATCCCGAAAATCATTTCATTCCCGAGTTTCGTGTTTCTGTTTTTGTGGAATAAGCGGTGTTACTTACCCCTAATTATTTGATTATAGGATGTTGAAAAAAATGTTGCTTAGTGTTTTGTTAAAATGTTGCTTTTTAGCGGTTGATGCCCAGCAAACCGTCATTTACGACAGGCAGCACCGAATTGCCGTACCTCTTGCCCACTTTCTTGTTTTTCAAGATGGTGCAATTCAAGAAGGTTTGTATTCAAAAGAAAATGGCGTAGTAAATTGGAAAAGAACAAATGATTTTGACTCCATTCTTGTGTCTTCCATAGGTTACGCAACATTGCGTGTATTTCCAGCCACACCACTAGCGGATACATTTTTTTTAATGCCAACAGCAACCCTGTTAGAAGAAATTGTTGTTTCAAATGAGATCGACCCTTTGGTTAGGTATCTGGGAGAGAAACGGCTAAAATGGCCGGATTGTCAGCCTGTAAAGAGTTTTGTGTCAAATGCTGAAACGGTTTTAAAAATTGAGAATCCTTATCAACAGCCAAAGAGAATAAAAAATTTTGTTTTTTACACCAAAAGACGCTGGAATAGCAAAGCAGGGAGCTTGAGGTTAGTCATTTACAGCAATGCAGCCGGAAAGCCAGGGGAAATACTCTTGAGTAAAGTAATTTCAAAAGCAGATTTCAAAACAAAAAAAGTCACGGTCAATATTAGTAATTTTGGTTTAGAATTGCCATTAGAGGGTGTATTTGTGGGGTTGGATTTTTTAGGCTGTCCAGCCATAAATTCACCTAATGATGGTGATCAGACGGATGAAAGCTGTACGCATTCGTATTATCGAAATCAGTATTCAAAGCCGGGCTTGATGTCAGGAGTACATTTTTGGCGCTATTACTTGAAGGATGCTCAATGGTATGATGTAAATGCCATTAGTGAAAGTGATTATTTTTTTGTACCCGTCTTTGGGTTAGAAGTTTATGAGTAAAATATTTTAATCAAAATGTGTGTTTTTAATTTTCAACAAAAGAGATTACAGGAACGCCGTGCCTAACTCCGTAACCAAATAATGGGAAAATTAGAAAGTAGAAAGGTAAAAGTGTGTACCCCTTGCCAATTATTTATAAATGTAATTTTTCTGCAATTTGTCTTGATTTCTCATATATTTACAGGATATTATTTTATGGGGACGAGCATTTTTTCCTTTGTTAAAGTGCTTTCAATTCCTTCAAAGTAACACCTAAATGCGATCTTTTGAAAATGACATTTTTATTTTTCGCCACAGTATTGTTGCTAAGGTTAAGCGCCTGCATAAAAGCAGAAGAAATGGAAAGTACTTGGGTACAAGTGGTAGCGTATGGTACGCAAACCCCCATACCCGAAGCGAGGATAAAAATTCAGGTTTGGGGTGAAAGTCAAGGTTTATTTGGATTGCCGACAACCGTTGGAGAAATTTTTACTGACCATGAAGGTAAGGCCTTAATCCAGAATACCTTTACTGAAGAAAGGGTGGCAGCCATCATGATTTATACAGACGGACGGCCTTATTTTGATGCCGATGTAGTTTATACAGATGTTCAGTTTTTTGATTTCAGGGATAATCCTCTTATTGAGCTTTATCCCATTTCCTATGTTCGGTTGCAAGTAGATTGGAGCATTTTTGAAGGAGAGTTTGATTACGTTAGCACTAGCCCCGTTCCAGGGTGTACACCAAACGATTGTATGTTTATTTTTAATGCCAATACCACTCAGCCTACCCCACCATTACGAGTTTATGGCAATCGAATGGAGAATCGAGTATTGTTGACAGGTTACCAATCAGGAGGGCCGAACATTACGTTTTACAGTGAAGAAGTTTATAGTCCAGCTTTCGATACCACCACTTATATTTTGAGAAGATAATTTTTAATTTTGACTGTTGCAATGTTGTTTGTAATTGTACAGCTTTGGTCATACAATGAAGGATTTATAAAGCAAAAAGACGGATTAAAAAGAGCGGTGATGTGTAAGTGGTTGACTTATAGTGCTATTTTATTTCTTGAATTCGTATTTTAAAATAATTTTTACAGTACATTCGTGCCATTAACTATTTAAATTTCAGAAGCGCTAAAAAGAGTTTTATTTTCTCCAATACATAACCAAAATATCAAAATAATGAAATTAAGAGACTACTTTACCTATTTGTTCTGTTTGATTGTCTTTGGCAGTATTGCCCAAGATTACAAACCCAAAAATTCACTTTTGCTAAATCTGGGCTCGGGAACCGTTGCTTCCATTGACTATGAAAGGAATTGGCAATTTGGGGACAGCAAGAATTTATTGTTTACCTCTATTGGGGCAGGCGCGGGTAGAGAAGGAAAGGTTTGGCAGATTTTCACTAGGTTGGAAGACCCAGAGTGGTACTTTGTTTCAACCCAAAAAGTAACTTACTGCGTTGGCAACGGAACCAACTTTCTGGAATTTGGACTCGGAGGAATTTATGTTGCAGGCAATACAACACAGCCTTATTTAACCTATCCCATTTTAGGGTATCGGTTTATTGGAACCAATACTTCTACTTTCAAATTTTATTTGTCATGGCCTTTTTCGGGAATAAGAACTGATGACTTAGGGTTTGTACCCTTCGGAATAAGCCTTGGGCAGTTTTTTTGAGTAAAGCATCACTGGCGGATAGTGTTACAAAATAGTCATGTTTTTTTCCGGAAAATTGATAAAAAAAGCGAGCACAAGAATTTGGGGGTGCGGAAATATAGTTATCGAAAGGTTTGCTAGGTCAAACATTGTCCTGGCAAAAAACATCGATTATATACACGGCTAGCGTTTAAAAATCAAAGAGTTCACTATAGGTAACAGCGATCTTTCTTGGTGCCGTTAGTGATCAAGCATTGGGTTTTTGTTTGGATGCTTGAGGAAATACAAAGTAGCTATGGCTACTTTTGTTATAGAAAACTTGATGCGGATGTTTCCAAAAATGTAGG
>JAIULY010000253.1 GCA_022565875.1 Schleiferiaceae bacterium
CAAATCTATTTTTGTTTCAGCGAAACTACATGGATTATCATGCCGATCGCTTCGAAGATCAGTCGTTGTTGCTCTTCATTGGCGATGAGCTAGTAGGTGTTTTTCCTGCCGCATTAAAATTAAATGATACCACTGAGGTAATTGCTCACGCTGGACTTACTTTTGGTAGTTTTATTGTAACTGATGCCATTTCCCAAGAAGAACTAAATGCTGTTGTTGCCACCGTATTTAAGACGTATAAAGAATGTGGCTTTGACGCTGTTACCCTTAAATTACTCCCGTCCGTTTATCAAGGTGTTTTGGCTGTCGTCATAAAAGAAATCATTAAAACACAGCACAAAGCTATAGTAGAAACAGCACACCCCACTGCGTTGATTGAATTAAATCAAAGTATAAAAATACAGGAACGTCGGAAGCGCCAACAAAAAAAAGCCATCAAACTAGGTGTTCAACTTACTGTAAATAACGATTTTGGTAGTTTTTGGAGTGAAGTACTTATCCCCAATTTGAAAATGAGATTTGATGCCAGTCCCGTTCATTCTATAGCTGAAATACAATATTTACACCGCTGTTTCCCACGTCACATTCAACAGTTAAATGCATATTTAGAGGGCTCCATTGTGGCTGGCGTTACATTGTTTAACTTCCAGCACATTTGTAAATTACAATACATAAGTGCCAATGAGAAAGGAAAAGAAGTAGGTGCCTTGGATTTGATTTTGAAAAAATTAATGGAAGACACCACTGCGGACTACTCATATATTGACATGGGTACTAGTGCCGATCCAAAAACCCATACCCTCAATCAAGGCTTATGGGAATGGAAGAGTGGTTTTGGGGCAAAAGCGTTATCCTATGAAACCATAAAGGTACAGTTGTAATGCAGAATAAGCTACTTCAAAATCAACGAACCCACATTCTTGTGAATGGCTTTTTTTGGTCAGGTTCTTCAGCTATTGTCGATTTTCTTTCAGACTATACCTGTATTGGGCGTGTCCCCCACGAATTTAATGATTTCAGACGCTTGGGATGGGTAGGGGATGTATTAGCATCAGATCCTAATGCTGACCTTTCGAAGGGATTACGTGAGTTTATTCAAGCCAATAAGCCGAATAGTCCGAATCAAATGGCTGTGGTCAAACAGAAAACGTGGCAGTTGCTGTTTCCCAAAAAAGGGAACTCGGGTGCCGTAGTGAAAAAGCGCTACATGGCCCTTTTTGATTTGATTGAGCAGTTAGATTCCACCCATATTTCAAATGATCAAAAGCTAGCCCTTGCCAATGAATGGGTGTCACAAGTTGCCCATTTATATGCCCCTAAAAATAATTTTGTGGTTTTCGACCAGCCCTTGAGAATGGGGCAACACACAGGAGTTTGGGAAGCTGTTTTTAATCCCTATAATTTGATCCTGGTTTATAGAGATCCGCGTGACCAGTTTGCTGACATTATCCAACGCGAGAAATTGTTTGACGATTTTGCAAGTGCGGAAGATATTGCTGAGCTTTATGGGAGGACCCGACAAGGTGCTATCAACTATCATGTTACGTTGCTCAAAAAAAAGTTGCAATACGCAAAAGACTATGCATCACAGCATTCGGAAACCTTGTTCTTTAGTTTTGAGTCTTTTCTAAAAAAACACGACCAACTTTCTGTGAGATTGCTTGATAAATTAGGTATTTCTAATACCTTAAAGGTGCCTACGCCCCGATTTCAAACAGCGATGTCATTAAAAAATGTAGGTATTTACAAAAACGTCCTAACAGCTACAGATTTACATCAATTAGAAGAGGTGATGGATTTCTACACCGCATTAGAACAACACAATTCATTTTATAACTAGTGGTGCAAGCATTTATTTTTGGAGCGTCGCGTGTGGCACAGGAGAACAGTGTTAGCTGGCTGTTAGCCCATCCCTTGTTGAAAGGGAGAAATTTTCTCGACTGGACAATTGCAAGTTTAGAATCGTCAGGAATAGACAAATCTCATATCCATTTTATTGGAGGTCATGAGATAGAAAAAGTCATAGCAAATCACCCTGACATTCAGTATGTAGTGAATCCAAAATGGCAAAATACACATGTCTTAGGTTCCTTGCGTTATGCTTTGAATAACTGGAATGGAGGCGACATACTATTGATGTATGGGGATACCCTTTTTAGAAATAATGTTGTAGCGAAGTTGCTGGAGCAAGACGGTTCGGTAGTGTTGGGTATTGATATAGATTGGCAGCTAAGAGTAACCGATAAAGACGCACAGGCACATGCAGAAAAAATAGTGATTTCGGATAATGAGATTCAACATATTGGTCGGGAAGCGATTTCTTTGACTGATGCACCCGTACAGTTCTCTGGTTTAACCCTAATACGAGCACAAGTTGTATCCCGCATTATAAGTGCTCTAAATGACGAACAATCACTCGGTAGCCCAACCATGAAGCAACAAGGTAGCTTGAGCGATCTTTTGCGCTTTTTGAAACAAGACCGTAACGTTTCCTTTGGTTGGTGTAATGTGAGCGGCAATTGGGCTGAAATAGATTTACCTACTGATCTTTCACGTTTTGTATTTGGTACCAAAGCAGAAACGTTGGAAAGAATCCAGCCATTTCTACGCCAATCGGCAGTAGTATCCCAGCTGTATTTTACCATCGCCGACTGGAAACACAACACAACGCAATGCATTCAAACTATAGCTAAAGAGTTTAAAAACCAGCGAATAATTATTAGAAGTAGCTCCTTCTTAGAGGATTCATGGAAAACTTCTGCTGCGGGTGCTTTCGAGAGTGTTTTGGATGTTGACGCCTCCGATCCGATAGCGATTGAGAAGGGTGTTAATCAGGTGGTGCATAGTTATATGGCCTTTGAGAATTCCGAAAATTTCAAGGCAAATCAAGTCTTGGTTCAACCCTTTATTACAAATGTGAAGTTAAGCGGGGTAGCATTCACGCGGCAGTTGGAAAGCGGAGCCCCTTATTTTGTAATTACTTATGACGATCTAACGACACGAACGAATACCGTCACATCAGGCACTACCAATCAGCTAAAAACATTTACAGTAAGTAAAATGGTTGCTGTTGATACACTGCCATTTAATCTATCTAAAATTGTACGTGCGCTCAAGGAGTTGGAGAATGTAGTGGCGCATACGGCCATTGATGTTGAATTTGTTCTGGATAACAAGGACACCTTGTATATTGTGCAGGTTCGCCCAATAGTGTTATCAGAAACCCGTCGCCATGATGCTGCTTTTGCTGCTGTACTCCAAGGGGCTAAATCCGTAATTCAGAATCGCATGAAGCAGTATCCTCATTTATATGGAGATACAACAATTCTCGCGGATATGCCTGATTGGAATCCGGCAGAAATGATAGGTGTTCGACCTCAGCCATTAGCGATTTCACTTTATAAATATCTTATTACAGACAGTGTATGGAGTGCGGCCCGGGCGAAAATTGGCTATCACCATCCTCCTTTCGAACAGTTGCTGTATGTCATTGGAGGGCATCCTTTTATTGATGTAAGAAACAGCTTTAATAATTTAATTCCTGCTGGTTTGCCCTCCGAACTAGCCAATAAGCTAGTGAACCATTATTTGGCTGCCTTGGCCAATAATGCTAGTTTGCACGATAAAGTGGAATTTGAAATTGCTATTACCTGTTTCACACCTGATATTGACGCCCACTGTGAACGGCTCTACCACGCGGGCTTTAGTGTTGACGAAGTGGCAACCCTTAAAAAGGGCTTGAAGGCGCTAACAATAGCGGCCATAACTCAAGAG
>JAIULY010000254.1 GCA_022565875.1 Schleiferiaceae bacterium
AATGTTAAGTTATCAATTGACATGTTGGCCGCTATAAAAATTGAATTGGTGTTATCAATAAAACCAGCCATCAACTGGGTCAGGCAGGGCAATTGGTTTGTTATCGCTTTTTAGCTTCTGTGGTGTTCGTGCTTTTTTATTGCTGCTAATATAGCATTTCAAATGACACCCAAATAATCTGGGCTTTTTATTTTTTTGGTCAGATGGCATCTGTTAAGCAATTGTAAAATAAACTACAGGCTTTGAAAACCCATAACCAAGAAGGACACGACCAAAAGTCCTGAAAACGCGCGCAAGCCTTTGAAAAATTTAAGCACCCAAACTTAGCCTCCGCCCAAGTACATATTTTGTTTAATTTTGGAGCCATATAAAATCTTTGGTGGTAATGAAAATGGGCTCACCAATTTTTCGCAAAGTTGGTTTGGTTACTTTTGTTTAAGAAAATTTCAACATATCATGGCAGTTTTTCATTGTGCATTTAAAGTAAAAGACCTTGCGTCTACCCGCGATTTTTATTTAAATATTTTGGGGTGTGAAGCGGGTCGATCTAGTGATACGTGGCTGGATTTTAATTTTTTTGGCAATCAATTAACAGCGCATGTTAGCGATAACATTCCTGCGTTAGATTTTTGTGGACAGGTTGATGGGGTCCGTGTGCCGATACCCCATTTTGGGTGTTTGCTTTCGGTTGAGGTGTTTGAAAGCATTCAACGAAAATTAGAAAATGCTGGTATTGCGTTTGTTGTAAAGCCTCAAAAGAGATATGAGGGTGAAGTTGGAGAACAACGCACCATGTTTGTACTGGACTTTAGCGGCAACCCTATCGAGTTTAAAGCCTTTTCAAACGAAGATGAGGTGTTCTCAAAATAAGTTTGCGTGTTGATTCCATTGGACTTTAGTTTGGAATAGCTGGGATAGACATCGCAAAGTTTGCTTCCGCGATTTTAGTTGCACAGCACGTTGATTTGTACGACCTTTATCCCTGTTTTAAAAAAACATATTCGAATGTCTCAGCTCATTAAAATTTATCCAGAAAATCCGAATCAAAAAGAAATAGAAAAAGCCGTTAGCGCCCTTCGGTCTGGTGAACTTATCATCATTCCAACAGATACGGTGTACTCCTTTGCGGCGGATATTACCAAGCCTAAGGCCTTAGAAAAGTTGGCGCGATTGAAGGGTAAAAAAATCCAACACGCCGATTTCTCTTTCTTGTTTTACGACTTGAGCCATTTGTCTGATTATACCAAGCAGTTTGATACCCCCACTTACAAATTGTTGAAAAAAGCCTTGCCCGGGCCGTATACCTTTATCCTTGAGGCGAATAATACAGTACCGAAAATTTTCAAGAGTAAAAAACGGACCATTGGTATTCGCGTACCAGACAACAATATTGCGAGAGCGATTGTAAAAGAACTCGGTAACCCCGTTGCCACATCTTCTATTCACGACGAGGACGCCATTATAGAATACACCACAGACCCTGAGCTGATTTTTGAAAAGCACCATCATTTGGTGGCGCTTGTTGTAGATGGCGGCTATGGCGATAATGATGCCTCAACGGTAATTGACTTGTCTGACGGTGCACCTGAAGTAATACGCGAAGGGAAGGGTAGTTTGGATTTGATTCTGTAAGGGGTCGTAATGAAACTCGGTTAAAAGCGCCAGCCTAATCCGAATTCGAGAAGGCCGATGCTTGGCCCAAATTCTTCCATGGCGTGTAATCCAACCAAGCCAACTTGAAGTTCAAAGCCTTTGCTAAATGTGCGTCGTATGCCCAATTGAGAAAAGTAAATGCGCTCTTCATTTGCGCCACCAAAGGACAAACCAAAGTAGGGCCGAATGGCGGTCTTGCCGATGCCATCTCCAACATACCGACACCCCCAAAATGGAAAGAGGAATTCCTCACCTGCAATAATGAAATCCATCGTCAATTCAAAATTGTGGACTACACTGAAGTCAAGGGATAACTTTGGTACTACTACAGGTATAATGCCCGGTGAGAAAGCTGTGGCGCGAACGCCAAATGTGTTTGGCGTTTTGCCTTCTTTTTTTGAGAACAGGGAGGAAGTGGCTCCATTGTTAGTGTCCTGACCAAAAATAGTATTGGGGATTGCTGACAAAAGGCCGATGGTTACAACAATAAGTAGCGATTTTTTCATGGGGTGTTTCTTTTTGTTAGCGATTGTTAATTTTGCAACAATTTTACGAATTTATAATGAAAGTCAATTTACATTCTGAATTACACTTTTTATTTGATTTATTAACGCCGCACAAGCAGCAGCTTTTCCTGGAGAAAGTAGCCCACCGCACCAAGTTTTTTACATTTGTTTTGGAATCGCTCACGCGGTTGGATAATGCTAGCGCTATCATGCGGACAGCGGATGTATTTGGTTTTCAGCAGCTACATGTCGTTCCTAACCCCGATGTGGTCAAGCACAAGCCTGTTTCCAGTATTTCGAAAGGGTCGGAAAAGTGGCTTTCGGTGGCGCAACACGATGGGATTGCGGGGTGTTTCGCGCAGTTGAAACAACAAGGGTATACGGTATTGGGACTTAGCCCGCATCATCAAAGCACCCCTCTTGTGCAGCTAGATCTCCACCAAAAAACAGCTTTTGTTTTGGGCAATGAAAAAGATGGTTTGTCGCCAGAAGCGGACCAATTAGTAGATGGATTTGTGCATGTGCCCATGGTTGGATTTGGCGAAAGTCTCAATGTAAGTGTCACAGCCGCTATTGTGATGCACCACTTAAGGAATGCATTACCGGCCAGCGATAATTATTGGCAATTACCAGAAAAAGAAGAGCAAGCCGTGTTGCAGCAGTGGGCTATTAATACCATTCCAAACGGGCAAGCCCTTCTTGAAAATTGGCGAAAGCTGCATTTGTGAATGGGGTTTCGCCACAACCTGTAGCGCTACATTTCGAAGAGGAGTACCTCGCGGTCTGTTGCCTCAGTTGTGATTTTCACAGGTTGTAAAGGTGATATTGTATTTAGTTTTCTTGTTTTTAAGGTTTTAGAAAATGCAAGAAGGCAGCGACGCACCATTTTTATTTCTTTTCTTTGCACTCAAATTTTTGGTGTTAAAGGTGTGATATTGTTCGGTTAGGACAGTATTACAGACCAACCAGAAACAAGTGCGAAATTGAGTTGTTACTTTTTACGTTGATTATGAAAAAAGCATATATTTTCCCAGGACAAGGGGCACAGTTTACCGGAATGGGTAAATCACTTTATGATGAAAATGCTCAAGCTAAGGAGTTATTCCACAGCGCCAATGAAATTTTAGGTTTTGACATTACAAAAGTGATGTTCGAAGGAACAGCGGACGAGTTGAAACAGACAAATGTCACGCAGCCTGCGATTTTTTTGCATTCCGTTATCGCTGCTAGGGTGTTGGGCGACGCCTTTCAGCCAGATATGGTGGCCGGTCACTCACTAGGAGAGTTTAGTGCATTGGTGGCATCCGGCGCCATGGCGTTTGAAGATGGTTTGAAATTGGTAGCCGCCAGAGCTGCAGCTATGCAAAAAGCGTGTACGGCACAGCCGAGTACTATGGCCGCTGTTTTGGGTTTGGCCGACGAAAAAGTGGAAGCTATTTGTGCTGCGATTGATGGAGTGGTAGTGCCAGCAAATTATAACTGTCCGGGACAGCTTGTTATCTCAGGTGCTGTGCCGGCTGTAGAAGCAGCCTGCGAGGCATTAAAAGCAGCAGGTGCAAAGCGCGCATTGGTGCTTCCTGTTGGTGGAGCCTTTCACTCGCCCATCATGGCGCC
>JAIULY010000255.1 GCA_022565875.1 Schleiferiaceae bacterium
CATTTTAATGGCAGAACCGATTCTTAAAATGATACAGCGAAGTATAAATTTAGAAAATTAAATTAATGGCAACACATACACAACCAATGCTTCGCGATGGAGCACTCAATGAAAAAGTAGTATTTATAACTGGAGGTGGTACCGGTCTGGGAAAGGCAATGGGTCATTATTTTTTGAGCCTTGGCGCGAAACTAGTTATTACAGGTCGACGGTTAGAAGTGCTTGAAAAGACAGCAGAAGAATGGAAATCCGAAGGCTTTGAGGATGTTTTGCCCGTAGCTTGCGATGTACGCCATTACGATCAGGTAGCTGCTTCGGTAGCTGCTGCAATAACCAAATTTGGCAAAGTAGATGTACTGCTCAACAATGCCGCAGGAAATTTCATTAGCCCAACAGAAAGGCTCTCACCCAATGCGTTTGATGCAGTTATTGATATTGTTTTGAAAGGAACAAAAAACTGCACCTTGGCCTTGGGTAAGCATTGGATTGCCAACAAAGAGACCAATAAAAATATTTTGAACATTGTGACCACTTATGCATGGACAGGTAGTTCCTTTGTGGTGCCTAGCGCAATGGCAAAGGCAGGTGTTTTAGCAATGACACGCTCTTTAGCGGTAGAATGGGCTAAATATGGGATTCGCAGTAATGCCATTGCCCCAGGGCCATTTCCTACGAAAGGTGCTTGGGACCGATTGATGCCTGGTGATTTAGCAGAACAACTCGATAGTATAAAGCAAGTGCCCTTGCGCCGTGTCGGGGAAAAGCAAGAGCTTGCAAATCTAGCTGCGTATTTAATTTCTGATTATGCAGCTTATATGAATGGCGAGGTAATAACTATTGACGGAGGGGAATGGCTTCAAGATGCGGGACAATTCAACTTTTTAGATGTGGTGACACCAGAGCAGTGGGATATGTTAGAAATGATGACACGAAATGCTGGAAAGAAATAACAGCCATTTTTTCTTGATAGGTGCTTTGCTCTTACTCACCTTTAGTTTGTTGGGGCAAGATCATGTGTTGCATACTCAAAAGTTAGGGCACCTAGCTTATAGTCAAGAGCTCAACGATATTTGGGGGTGGACAGACACGAACGGACGCGAGTTTGCGCTAGTGGGCACGGTTACAGGGTTTAGTGTTGCAGAGGTAACCGATCCGACACAACCTGTTGAGCGTCATTTCATACCCGGAGCGACCAGCATTTGGCGCGATATCAAAACGTTTGGGAATTACGCATATGTAGTGCACGATGTCATCGGTGCTTCGAGTCCTATGACAGGCGAGGGTATTTTAATTGTGGATTTGACAACTGTTGACAGTAGTGAAATTGTTTACACACGTTTTCAACCTACTATTTTTCAGCATGACACAATTCCTGTTGAGTTGCAGCGGGCACACAACCTGTATATTGATGAGGTAGGTCGATTGTTTCTCTTCGGCAGCAATTACGGCATAGGCGGTGTGTTAATTTTTGATTTGAACAACGATCCAGCTCAACCGGAACTCATAGGTGTTTGGGACGACTATTACGTGCACGATGGCTACTCAAGAGGCGATACACTTTGGATTGCAGCGATCCACAACGGTTTTTTTGCAGCATTAGACGTAAGTCGCCCAGAAGCCCCATTGTTTATGGCGCAGCGGCATACTCCAGCCTTTTTAACCCACAACATTTGGCCATCAGATGACGGCAAGTATGTGTTTACAACAGATGAAACATCGGGAGCACGGGTCATGGCCTATGATGTACAAAACCTATCCAATATTCGCGTAGCCGACAGAATACGTCCGTCGTACCAACCCAACGCAGTGCCGCACAATGTGCACGTATACCGCGATTATTTGATTACCTCGTATTACACCGCAGGGTTGCACATTACCGATGCAAGTATCCCAGAGAACCTAATAGAAATAGGCTATTACGACACTTCTCCACTATCGAGCGGCAAAACAGAAGGTGCTTGGGGCGCATATCCTTTTTTGCCTTCAGAGAACATTTTAGTCACCGATATTGAAGAAGGACTTTTTGTTATTGCGTTTGATTTTGTAAGAGGGGCACATTTCTTTGCCAGCACCGAGGATAGTTTAACGGGTGATGCCATTAATAATGCGCATTACATATGGAAAGGACTCGAAACCACAGGGTACGCGGATATTGCGGGCAAGTACAAATACGGACATCCAACAGATTTATTGGATACACTTGTCGTTTGGAAACAGGGATTTCAGTCCAGAGAATACATTGTTTCCCTACAGGCGGGACAACGCACCGATTTAGCTGTACGGTTGTTGCCAGAGGGTTATATTCCGCCAAAGACAGACTTTGAAGGCTTTGAAATACGCTTTTCGCCCAATCCGGCATCAGGAGGAGAAATCCGTGTATATAGAGACAACCTATTGGTAAAAGACAAAGTAGAATTATTTGTTTACGACATCATGGGACAGCTCGTTTTGAATACGGTTTTAAAAGGCCCACAAGAGGAGCCATTCATGACTTTCCCGATGGACTTAAGCTCGGGCACCTATACGGCCATCCTCAGGATAGACCAACAGAAATCAAGACCAACAAAACTGATAGTGATTCCCAACTAGGGAAAAGAACAAACATTGTAAGGTGGGAGTGTGTTTATGATTTGTAAGCTCATGAAGCGCAATTACAAAACAACCTACAGCTATGGAAAAACACTTGGCAGAGGAGATTTTTTAATTGCGGGATGCAGCAATCAAAACGATAAATTTCACCGCAAATGCGATTTACAAAACACACAATTTTAAGTTTAGCAGCAGGATTGGGATTGGCCTTTTGCCAGCAGCCAAGCGGAAGCACACATGCGTCAACAACAGCAGTTATGGAACAACAAGAAAAAGCAATTTTTGCCTCAGGATGTTTTTGGGGAACAGAGTACTATATGCAAAAGGCACCCGGTGTTATTAGCACCCAAGTTGGTTATATAGGGGGGCATGTAGAAAACCCCACCTACAAGCAGGTATGCACAGGGACGACCGGTCATTATGAAGCCATAGAGATTCTTTACGACCCCAGTAAAATAAGCTACGAAGCCTTAGCCATATTATTTTTCGAGACTCATGATCCGACCCAAGCCAACGGACAAGGGCCAGACATAGGGCCCCAGTATCGCAGTGCCATTTTTTATGAAAACGAGAATCAAAAAGTCATTGCAGAAAAGTTAATAGCAACATTAGAAGGCAAGGGGTTTAGGATAGCCACTGTGCTTTTGCCATCGACAACTTTTTATGTGGCGGAAGACTACCATCAAGATTACTACGATAACAAAGGCGGTACGCCTTATTGTCACAAATATACCAAGCGGTTTTAGATTATTGTAGCCAGCATTTTAGAGAGCGGTACATTCTAGTGGTGTGCCGTTTTTTTGTGACCGGATGTATGGGTTGGAAGGGCTTATGGAGGTACGTTTTATAGGTGTCTAATCATCGCGGGATTTTATATACGCTTATCTCCAAATGCCTTACATTTTTGGTGACAAGCGCATAATAAAATCAGGGTGTTTCGGTGCTTGCTTAGGTGTGCGTTGATCGCAGGTTTTTATATACGCTTATCTCCAAATGCCTTACATTTTTGGTGATAAGCGTATAATAAAATCGGGTGTTTTGGTCGCTTCTTGGGTGTGCAATCATCGCAGGTATTTATATACGCATATATCCAAAAGCCTTACATTTTTGGTAATAAGCGTATAATAAGATCGGAAGATGGTCGTGTA
>JAIULY010000256.1 GCA_022565875.1 Schleiferiaceae bacterium
ATTGGCCAATACGGGGGTGGCCGGGTGGTTACCCCTTAAACAACATTAGGCTTTCCGGCGGCTTCCCGTATCACTGTGTTCACGGGACAAGAGTCGTCGAATCCCGTAAAGCTTCGCACGGGACAGGCACATAGAAGTAAGTGAAGCGGCCCCGAGCGTTCAGGAGCACTTCGAGGGCTTTTTTTATGTGGCGCTTTGGCTAACTCGGTTGAATGTTCAGCCGCTATTTTTTTCATTCAATCGATTCTCAATATCCATTTGTTGATGAAGTATTCTAATAATTACTATTTCATTTTTTTCCTCGTTGATCATATAGAAAATGAAATGAGATTTAACCCTCGATCGAAAATATCCTTTTCTGACATATCCAAAATCAGTTCCTGACTTAGGTTTTAGGCATAAATATTCAATCTCATCAAAAAGCAAATTCAAATATCTGTCTGCTTGTTCAGCAGACCAAGTTTCGATAGTATAAAGCCATATTTTCTCTAGGTCATTAGAGGCTTCTCTACTTATCTTGTAAATCATTTACTCAAATGTTTATTGTGTAAATCTTTTAAAAAAGCATCTCTATTAAAATCTTTCACAAATCCAGATTGCTCTCCCTTTTTAAGCTCTTTAATCAGTTCTGCTTTTTTTGATTCTTCATGCTCAAGCATTCTTAATGCAGTTCTTACAACTTCACTTGCAGAAGAAAACCGACCGCTTTTTAATTGCTGATTTATAAAATCATCAAAATAATCTCCTAATAAAACTGATGTATTTTTTGCCATGACCAATTATTTTAAAAAGCAAATATACCAAGATTTGGTATATTGTCGAATTTTATGGGGGGTTTTTTATGGTAATTGCTAACCATATTATAAATGACTCCCTAAAGCCTTTCTTCAATACCTCGTTAAAATTACAAAACATACTACAAAAAACAACTTCCCCCACCAGTCACCGCATTTTTGTAGTCTTTGAGGTGTTCTTTTTTTTTAATGCGGAGCACTTGGTTTACAGTAAGGGGCAACCTCCTTTGGAAGTTACTGTTCCGAGTTATCGCTGGGAGATGCCCTCGGAAGGGCGCTGGGTTTTGCAGCTTATGGTGGTATTTCTCCGTATGTAATGCCTGCCAGCTTTTTCCTGGGGGATAAAACGACCTACTATTTTGCGCTTTTGAGGGTGGGTGGCCTTGTAGGCGCGCCTTTATCATTAAAATCACCTCAAACCCAACAGACAACAACACAAACCGGAATACCCCAACCGATAAGTGTCCCTCAAGCAGCATAAGGCTTTCCGGCGTCTTCCCGTATCACTGTGTTCGCGGGACAAGAGTCGTCGAATCACGTATAGCTGGGCACGGGACAGGCTCTAAGAAGTAAATGAAGCGGCCTCGAGCGTTTGGGAAACCCACTTACGAAAGTGCTCGATCTTCGCAGGAATATTTCAAAGTGGGTTCAATTAGACCATTGAAAAATAACAATATCTAATTAAAACTTCCTGGGCTTTTTTTGTGTGGTGCTTTGGCTAACTCGGATGAATGTTATGCCTTCGCCCTTCTTTTTCTGATGTCTGTTTTGTTTTTAAGTCGTTTTTAAAGCAAGCCTCCGCTCAAGTACATCTCCCTCTAGTCTATCAAAGGTCCCACTTTTGCCCCAACTATTTTGATGTTATGAGCGCAAAGAAGGAACTGATGGTTGCATGGGTGGAGCAGAAACCAGAGAGTAGGCCCCTGCCGCAAGCATTTGCTTGGGCGCGCAAGCTGTCCAAATCAAGTTTCAACTATTGGCATGCAATGCACCTAGCAAGTACATCTCAATCGAATCCTGCAAGTGCTGTGGCTTCAAGAGTCCGAATTACCCAATACCATCGCCACCCACGCTCTATTGCCGTCCTCAGCTCTTTCAAATGTTTGCCAAAGGAAAGCGGTTTTTCCTTTTCAATGGCTTGTACAACCCCTTGCGTCATG
Source organism: Schleiferiaceae bacterium (assembly GCA_022565875.1). Classification (GTDB taxonomy): domain Bacteria; phylum Bacteroidota; class Bacteroidia; order Flavobacteriales; family Schleiferiaceae; genus JAIULY01. The sequence goes on from JAIULY010000256.1 coordinate 1,955, forward strand.
CCAAATAAAATTGTCTGTAAACCTAGCATCTTAATTACTAAATTCGCACCCTAAAGATAAAAACACAACTATGGATTTTGATATCATTGTAGTGGGTAGTGGTCCTGGTGGCTATGTTACTGCCATACGTGCCTCACAATTAGGGTTTAAGACCGCAGTAGTAGAAAAGGAAAGCCTAGGTGGCGTTTGTTTAAATTGGGGTTGTATCCCAACAAAAGCCCTCCTAAAAAGCGCCAATGTTTACGATTACATGAAGCACGCTGGCGATTATGGCTTGAAAGCTGCCGAAATTTCTCACGACTTTAACGAGGTGGTGGGACGCTCGCGCAAAGTTGCCGAAGGCATGAGCGGCGGGGTAAACTTCTTGATGAAAAAAAATAAAATCACTGTTTTAAGTGGGTTTGGAACGGTAAAACCGGGTAAAAAAGTTACCGTAAAAGCTGAAGACGGTACCGAAAAAACCTATGCCGCCAAACACATCATTATAGCAACTGGCGCAAGAAGTAAAGAATTGCCCTCGTTGAAACAAGACGGTGAAAAAATAATCGGATATCGAAAAGCCATGACCCTGCCTACACAACCTAAAAAAATGGTGGTAGTGGGCTCCGGTGCCATTGGTGTTGAGTTTGCTTATTTTTATAATGCCATGGGCACTGAGGTGACCATCGTGGAATATTTGCCAAATATCGTTCCCAATGAAGATGAGGAAGTTTCAAAACAATTGGAACGCTCTTTCAAAAAAGCAGGTATCAAAATCATGACCAGCGCAGAAGTTACTGCCGTAGATACCAAGGGCGATGGCTGTAACGTCACCGTAAAAACAAAGAAAGGCGAAGAATCTATTGCGTGTGATGTGGTCCTTTCAGCTGTTGGCGTACAAGCGAATATCGAAGGCATTGGCCTCGAAGAAGTGGGTATCAAAACCGAGAAAGGAATCATTGTTGTCGATGAATTATACAAAACCAACGTTGATGGCTATTACGCCATTGGCGATGTTGTACACGGGCCTTGGTTGGCGCACAAAGCTTCTGCCGAAGGTATTCTGTGTGTCGAAAATTTGGCCGGTCACCACGTAGAGCCTTTGGATTATGGCAATATTCCTGGTTGTACGTATTGCTCTCCTGAAATTGCCTCTGTAGGTATGACAGAGAAAAAAGCAAAAGAGGCGGGTTACGACATTAAAGTGGGTAAGTTTCCATTTAGTGCCAGCGGGAAAGCTAGTGCTGCTGGACACAAAGACGGTTTTGTAAAAGTGATTTACGATGCAAAATATGGTGAAATGCTAGGTTGCCATATGATTGGAGCCAATGTCACTGAAATGATTGCAGAAGCTGTGGTCGCCCGAAAATTGGAAACCACCGGAATGGAGGTGTTAAAAGCCGTTCATCCCCATCCAACAATGAGCGAGGCTGTTATGGAAGCTACTGCAGATGCTTACGGTGAAGTAATCCATTTATAATCCGATTAAAGAATTGTAAAAATCCCTCACCTTGTCGCAACAGACAGGGTAGAGGGATTTTTTTTGTGGCATGCGAAACGCTCAATGCTGAATGCAAAACGCTCAATGCTTAACGCGAAACGCTTAATGCTTAACGCTTAATGCTTAACGCTTAACGCGAAACGCTCAATGCTTAACGCTTAATGCTTAACGCGAAACGCTCAATGCTCAATGCTTAACGCAAAACGCTCAATGCTCAATGCGAAATGCTGCATTTGAAAGCGGCCAGTTCTCGTTTACCCTCCAACCACTATTTATTGCGATGATTGCGCCAAGCGTAAA
>JAIULY010000257.1 GCA_022565875.1 Schleiferiaceae bacterium
GCTGACCACAGCGCCCGAGGGTATCACGAGGGTCGCAGCCGTGGGGACAAACACTTTATGGACTTGTCCATCGCCAGTATTTGCAGTGAATTGCAAGAGGCCGTTTTGGATGGAATAGACCAAAACCAAACCGCCCTTGCCAAACTCGAGCAGGAGCGCAAAAAATTGCAGGAACTCGGCCTACATGACGTGGCATTAAAGCTTGGGCCTCAAATCCAGCGCATACAAATGTATATCGAAACGCTTCGAATGCAATTGCCATTGGTAACGGAAGGACGCGGCTGGGCATACTTACCGGTAACCACCTACCGCAATGCGTTTCACAAGGCACAAACCGAAAAAGCAACGGAATTGCTTCAAGAACTCACAAAACCATTGCTATGAGCAAACCCGATTCGTACAGCAAGTTACTGCGCCATCCCCAGTGGTTTGCACGCCGCCAGGAAATTTTTGAGCGCGACAAACACCAGTGCCGTTGCTGCCAGCAAACCCACCAATTGCACGTGCATCATCGCGCTTACTTATACCATGCGTCCAACGGCCAACCCGTATTGCCTTGGGCCTACCCAGACCACCTGTTAATTACGCTTTGCAGCGATTGCCACACAGCTGGCCATCAAATTCATCAAGTTCCAACCCTTCAAACTACTTTGCTATGAGTACTTTCTTTTCCAGACTTTTCAACCGCAATACCCGCCCTGTTCCCTCTGCTGACTTATTTACAGCTTCCGCTGATGAACTCAGTCAACTGCGCGAATTGACCCAACAAACCACAGCACCGGTTGTGATTCAGGAGGAGGATTTTTTTCAGCACGGATTCCATGACGGGCACTATTTCAACGACCAGTCCTATCTAGTCAATCGCCTTGCCGCACATTTGCAAAAGCACCTGCTATTGGTAGAGCAGAAATTGCATAGGTCAGAGGATTTATATCAAGAGCTGCTTGAAATTCGTGGCATTTGTGAGCGCCAATCTCGGTTGGATCACGTTCAGGAGGTACAGATACAATTGGACCACGTCATGCGGGTAATAGAACGCCACCGTGGTGACCTAGCCTTGATTCCGGAAGGAAAAGGCACAGCCAGTAAGCTATCGCTGAACTACAAGCGCGGTTTTGAGGCTGCCCGTTCGCAAGCTTTACAAAAGTTTCTTCAAGAAATTCCCAACCTTCAAACCCTTTCACGATGAACCTGTTTCCAAGACCCTTTCGCAAAAAACAAGCTGAATTGCCCATTGCACAGCAAGCCGCGGCTACTGGCCCAGTCTTTATGAGTGACAAGGTGCACGAATGGCGGAATGAGCTGCGTACTATCGAACCTTTTGAAACGGGTATCAGAGACGCCGCTTTGCAACGCCCAGAAAGCTTTGGCAGACTGCGAATCAAGCAAGCTTTTGAAAATCAACTGGACCATGTGATGGACAAAGTTGAGGAATACAAAGCTTTGCTGCAATCCCATGTCGATCATCTCGATCAACCCGATGCGATGGCTGTTCGCGACATCAATCGCATGATGGAAGTCCTGGAACGCTTTCTAGCTACCTGTAACCAGCAAAAAGACTTAGCCGCCAATCTGCAAGGTTGGCTCGCCGATCAACTCGACATTTACAACATAGGCTACAAGCAAGGTTCAAATGACTTTGCTGCCTAATTTTCAAAACATCAACACAACCCTTTATCCCTTTTCCTATGAATCGTTTCATCGCTTTCTTAAACAGTATTCCTTTTACTGAATTTCAACAACTCGACTTCAACAGCCGCAACAAAATGCAAAAACTGGCATGGGCCTCACTATTGCCCATGATGCTGTACGCAGGCATTGGCTTCGGTTTGGCAAGTCAACTATTCCAACTTGGGATGATAGCCAGTTTAACGGCTGGCATTATTGCTTTATGCGTCATTCTTATCATCGAAAAACTCATTATGGCTCAAGGAGGCAACTGGGTTATGAAGGCATTGCGCCTCTTGATGATTCTCATTATGTCTGTTTTAGGTTCCTATCTGGTGGACACCTTCCTGTTTAATAGTGAAATTAAGGAAATGCTTTCGAACAAACAGAAGGCAACCTTAGAAAAGGAGCAGGGAAAACTGTACGCCACTGACCCTGAATTGCAGGATCTCGCACTAAAAGCCGAAAAGATTGAGTCTAAAATAGCAGCTTCTTTTGCTTCGTTTAGCCTGGAGATGCATGGTGTAGATGGCCGTTCAAAAGGATATGGCAGTCGGGCGAAAACCCACGAAGCGCGGGAGGCACAGTTTGAAGCGCAACTGGAAAAGGTTGAGCAACAAATGCAAAATCGACGAGAACAACTGACCGAACAAGCGGAAGCCACAGCTGCTGAGCAGGCGAATGGATTACTTGCTCAGTTAGATGCTCTCGAACGTTTCATGAAGGCCAATCCCTTCAGCAAGAAAATTTTTTGGCTCATTTTTGGCTTTTTGATGCTGATTGAATCCCTTGTACTCAGCATCAAATTATCCGAAAAAACGCCTTTCGAACACGCCTATGCGACGCGTAACTTTAGGGCGAAGCAATTGGCTAAACAACGGGAGAATTACCTAAAATAACAACCTTCAGTATACCCGCTCCTTGTTGCCCGCTTTATGCGGCTATTGAGAAGATAGGCTACTGCCAAGTAGTTGTTCAAGCTGTGAAAAATTGTTTATCCAAATACAGACAGAAAGTTTTGACCAATAGGCCTTGCGCGTCAACCTCGCAAAAACGCAAGCCACCTCCACTACAAAAATCCGTTGGTCAAAAACTTTTAGTAATTCAATGGGTAAACTTTCCAAAAGCAGCCAACAAACAAAACTACTGATTTACAATGGAGAAGTATGAAAATCAAAAAAACCAAATAAAAGAGCCATCTATTTTCAAACGATAAGATGTGCGTTTTCACCTTCAAAAATGTAAAATTCACTACTTTCACAATCTCAAAACTACATCTATGACCCTTCTCGACGTTCTAAAAAAAGCAGCCCGCAAACAAGAAATCATGTCTTACAAAGATCTTGTTGTAAAAGGCAATTTACCATATGACCTTGGCAATATGGCACATCGCCAAGAATTGGGTCATGACCTTGGGGAAATTTCAGCACATTGCCATTACCAGGGCGCTCCTTTAATTAGTGCTTTGGTAATAGACAAGCAAAAGAACCAACCTGGTTTGGGATTCTTTCGTCTTGCTGAAAAATTGGGCAAATACAATGGCAGCACCAATAAAAATAAGCAAGAAGAATACTGGATTAAAGAACTCAAAGAAGTCTTCAGTTACAAATGGTGAGGCCATACTTCCCGCCCTGCATCGGCCGAGTATAAACCCATTTTGGAAGGGAAAAAGAATTAGCCGCAGTGCAGGGCTAGCATACCTCAAATATCTAATTGGAGGAAAATTTGGGTGGGCGGGTGATATGGTACTGACCAAAAAACATCAAACACCTATTTGGCTACTCTAGCTAACCCTTTTGTGATATCAATTCGTAAATACCATTCGTCGCCTGCTAAACGGCCAAGGCCTAAACTACGACTGGAAAAATATCGTTCACATCAGGTGCACACAAACCATTCAAACCGTAGAACAGCCAACGGATAAAAAACACATACACTTACGAAAACCGGCAAAACCAATGAGATAAGCTTTAGAAATTTACAAGGCTGCTTGTCGCACAGAACCAAGGAGCTATCAAAAAAATTTGTAGTGTACCACTAAAAATTACACCCCC
>JAIULY010000258.1 GCA_022565875.1 Schleiferiaceae bacterium
AATAAAGGCTTTATAAACGAATACAACGACGAGAAAGCCTGTTCGTTTAACAATTTTGACCGAGCAAAAGTGGAGGGTATTGTCAAAAGATCGGTGGTAAGATTGGCGCCATTAGGCGTACTGCGTGTGCATGTTAAAAATGTTCCACCGTCTAATAGCTCGGATGAGATCCGATTAAATTATGAGCACGGTACATTTACGAGGCTTCCAGGCGCGTTTGTCAATGAAATTTTGGAAAATCCTGGTGTTCGGGCAAATAGGTACGCAAGGATTTTATGGTCTACTGTAATTAATGGTCAGTTTTCATCTTTTGAAGACTCTATTTACGTACCCAAAGGTGAGGTAGTTACATACTTGTTAGAGTATTAAAAAAAAAAGCCCTGCGGCAACAGGGCTTATTCATACCAGTTCATTCAATTTTTATTCATCTAAATTCCTAGTATTATGTGCAAAATTAAACAAATTTCGCTTGCGTGGCTACTTGTTTTTTTTACAATAAACAGTCGCGCTCAAGTAACGGTTGTCAACAACCCGTTTAACGCTGATACCATTTTTTCCCAACTGGATGTCAGCTTGATTCCTAGCGGTATTTTAATGGATCGCTCACTGAACGAAAATTCAGTCGCTGCCTTCAACGGTAATTGTAATGAGTGTTACACAAGTGATGAGAGTTTCCGACAATTTATGCTGGACTTACAAACGTGTCGACTTGCAGATAACACCTATTTATTAGGCTACAATGATGTTTATGAAGACTATTTACAACAGAATAGGGCAGTTCCTATTCAAATAGTAAACGTACTTTATGATCAAATACGACCTGATGCCTTTAGTGAAGACTATTTACAATTCAATAATGGCATACTGCAAGAAGGCTCAAACACCTCAGCGTCACCATATGATAGTAATCGCTTTTTTGCTTGTCGAATAGCAAAAGATATTTCATTACGAGGTATATCTTTTGTTATTGATTCCACCTTTTACTTGACCAATGACGTGAATTTTACTCTTGATAAAATTGAAATCGATTTTGGGGATGGACAAGGCTTTACCGAAGTGAGCTTTGGCCAAACTGTCACACCAAATTATATAACATTCTTAGAGGAACTAGAGTTAAAGGTAAAATTCACTTCAAATGGTACGACTCTCACGGCAACTCATCGTGCCAAGGTTACTGATTGTTACAGTTCAGTACCTGAGCCAGTTGCGCCTCCCTGGGCAACGGCAAGTCAGTTTCAATATGGTAATATTACGGCAAGTAGAACCAATAACGCAAATGGTTTGGGCCACGTTCGGGGTAATGCTTATGTATACTATCGTGACAATCCTGATAAAGGCACCGAAAATCTATTTAAAAAGCCTGTAATCATTGTAGAGGGCATTGATTTTGGGCCGTATAACCAACAAAATGCAGCAAATTATCTGATGGGAAACTTTGGATGGTGTGCGCTTTGGGGTCAGGATTTGGCAAGTTATGGGCAATTGGCAAAGATGCCACAATTGCTTAATGAGTATCACGATAACGGGTATGACATTATAATGCTCGACTTTAGGGATGGCGCTGCGGATATTCGAGAAAATGCCTATTTACTGCAAACGTTAATTGACAAAGTGAACCAGTTTAAAACAGCTGATGCAGAGCCAAACGTAGTACTTGGCGCTAGTATGGGGGCAATTGTAGCTCGGTATGCTTTGGCTCAAATGGAACAAGAAGGCAAAGACCATTGTACTCGGTTGTATATTAGTTTTGATGGGCCGCACCAAGGCGCCAATATTCCTTTGGGAGCTCAGTATTTCATAAATTTTTATGGATACAATGGAGTAAATGACAACCAAGCGGCAAGAGATATGATGGCTAGTTTAAGCACTCCCGCGGCCAAACAATTGCTCATCAAACAAATTTCATCCGCCAGAGAAGCTGTTCACAACTCATTTTTCAATGAACTTGCAGCGATTGGCTATCCCCAAAAGTGCAAAAAAATGGCGATAGCTAACGGCGCTATTGATGGTTTTGATCAAGGTTATTTAGGCGGCTCGCAAATAATTGATTATGAATATACTGTGTCTAATCTTTTGGGTTTGCATATCAAAGGTAATGTTTGGTCTATGCCTGGAAGAGGTTCGGACAATCTAATTTTTGAAGGAGAAATGCCTTATGCAAATATAAAATGGGGGGTTCCTTTGTCTTGGGGTAGTACTTCGCAACAAGTATTCGTAAATCCTACATTGCCACACTACGACAATGCCCCGGGAGGGGTGAGGCGTATAGCAAGAGAACTTGCTATGGTTGATACTGATGGATATGGTGCAATTCAGTCTTTACAGGACAATCAATCTTTCATTTCTACCATTTCTGCATTGGATATTTCTTCTTCTAATTTATTTTTAAGTATTAAAGATGTTATTAATACTAGTGCAATAACAACCCCTTTTGATGACTATTATGGTCCCGAGGGGATAAATACCCTTCACGTTGAAGTCACTGACGGTGACCCAGTAGAACGTGGTGATAACATTACATTTACTTTCAATAAAACTATAATTGGTGCTGCTGTGAGCAACCCACAACTTGCAAGCGTTTATAATTATGGGGACCCTGATAATTTCATGATTTCCCATAGTGAAGTATTCGGCAGTGGTAGGTTACATCTTTATGGTAATTTGCCAGACGGATTTACAAATGTTACCCCAACTAGTGGCAAAACCCAAAAGTACTATCTAGGTCCGGCATGTATGGATCGTGAACTAACGATTAGAAATGGTGGAGAATTAATTTTAGGAGATGCAAGTATGGGTAATGTTGCCATTTTGGAAGTAAGCCCAAATTCCATTTTCAAGGTTGCGAATGGTGGTAAAATAAAAATCCAAGAAGGATCAAGTATCATCATCGAAGACGGCGCCAATTTTATTTTTGAAGACGGTGCCCAAATTGAACTCTTAGGCCCCAATGCCACCCTCGAAATACGCGGTAAATTCACTGTGGGTAACAATGCTGATTTTACTTTTTCAGGCAATGGTCACCTTATTTTTGACCAAGATGTGAAATGGACCACTAATAATTTTGGATTTTCTTACCCCATGGTAGATGAATACATGCAAATAGGGGATAACACCACTTTTGACGTATCAGGTCCAACGGTTGCTAATCACAATCACTTGGTAGTTGAAGTCCGCAAACCACTTTACTTAAGACAAGAAAATGGAAAAACATTTGACGCGGTTTCTATAAAACACGGTCAAGTGCTGTTGCACCAAAACGCTTTGATGTTCTCCTTTAGCCCAACGGTAGTGATGTATGTTCACTTTAAATCTGTTTCACCAACGGTTAGGCATAGTGGCTTTAGATTGTGGCACAATACGGGCATCAACACCATTTCTCATAGCAAATTCAGCAATGGCAATTATGGCGCTTTGGTGCATTGGTTCGGTGGCGGCACACCCATACTTTTCAATAATTGTGATTTTGATAATAACACAAAAGGGCTGAAAGTTCTTGGGGGTAATTTCAATGTCAACCTCTGCGATTTCACCAATAATGTTTGGGGATTAGAAGCTACAAACCTTTCGGGGTCATCTGCCATCACCAATAGCAAATTTATAGGTGGCACGCCATTGTCGCAACATGGGGCTTTCTTGGAAGGTCAATCCGGTACTTCGTTGTATGTAAGCGCCTCTGAGTTTTCAAATAACCAAAGTGGTTTGTATCTGAATGCCAATA
>JAIULY010000259.1 GCA_022565875.1 Schleiferiaceae bacterium
AAGGGGACTTACGTTATAGATAACTCATCAGCATTTCGGATGGATGCAGACAAAGCTTTGGTAGTGCCAGAAATCAATGGCAACGAGATACCCAAAGAACAATATATAATACCCAACCCCAATTGTTCTACTATTCAGTTGGTAATGGTATTGTACCCCTTGTACAAAGCTGTTGGAATACGTAGAGTAATTATTTCCACATATCAAAGTATTACTGGAACAGGGCAAAAAGCAGTCCATCAATTGGAAAATGAAATGGCAGGTGTTTCAGGGGATATGGCCTATTTGCATCCTATACACCAAAATTGTATACCACACTGCGACGTATTTCAAGACAATGGGTACACAAAAGAGGAATTAAAGCTCATGAATGAGCCAATGAAAATCATGCAAGCCCCTGAAATACGTATCACAGCAACTGCCGTTCGTGTACCCGTTATGGGGGGTCACTCCGAGTCAGTAAACGTTACATTCGAAAAGTCTATTGACTTGGAAACTATTCGAAATATACTAGAGAATACCTCAGGAGTTGTCGTACAGGATCACCCAAAGCAAGGGGTTTATCCCATGCCTTTAAAAGCGGGTAATAAAGATGCCGTTTTTGTTGGTCGCATTAGAAAAGACGATAGTTTCGAAAACACCTTTAATTTTTGGATTGTAGCCGACAATCTACGGAAGGGAGCAGCAACAAACGCCATTCAAATAGCGGAAAAGCTACTAACGCTTGGATACATTACCCCATAATTTTCTTTGATTACTAATAGGCGAGGGGTATAGCTCTCGTCTATTAGAATAACAAAGATCCTTGCCACTTTCAAGAAAGCAAAGTATTGATTTTATGGTGCCAACGAAATAGAATTATTGATTTGAGATCTGCACTTTGGGACTGTTCCTTCTTTGATTTCGTCATTGTGGATACCCCTGACGTACTTTTATTTGTGGAAATCTCAGCGATAAAAATATTTTACACGGATGCTCCCATAAGTATTACATTTTATAAGGATGAAGGTCCTTTTTTAAATGGAGTAACGCGGTAGACTAACTATAGAAAAAGGAGGCGTTGAATCGAGAGGTTTTTATATACGCTTATCTCCACAAGTATTACATTTTGGAAACATGCGTATAAATTTTTTGTACCAGCGTCACTTCGAAAAATTTTGCAATTTGGAGGCGCTACGTAGAGAGGTTTTCATATACGCTTACCCCCATAAGTATTACATTTTGGAAACATGCGTACATGATTTTTGTACCAGCGTCACCTCGAAAAATCTTGCAATTAGGAGGCGCTACCTAGAGAGGTTTTTATATACGCTTATCTCCATAAGTATTACATTTTGGAAACATGCGTATAAATATTTTGTTCCAGCGTCAACTCGAAAAACCTTTCAATTAGGAGGCGCTACATAGAGAGGTTTTAATATACGCTTACCTCCAAAAGTAGTACATTTTGGAAACATGCGTATAAATATTTTGTACCAGCGTCACCTCAAAAAATCTTGCAATTTGGAGGCGCTACGTAGAGAGGTTTTTATATACGCTTATCTCCATAAGTATTACATTTTGGAAACATGCGTATAAATATTTTGTGCCAGCGTCAACTCGAAAAATCTTGCAATTAGGAGGCGCTACATAGGGAGGTTTTTATATTCACTTATCTCCATAAGTAGTACATTTTGGAAACATGCGTATAGTAGATTCTGACTCAAAAACTAAAGTATCTCGCCTCCTAAAACACTAAAGATTTGTAGCCGTCTCGATAAAAAATACAACTATCTGCGTTTAAAAAGCTATTTCTGTTACTTTTACCAAAATTCTAAAACTCATATTCATGAAACAAGTACTACTCCTAATGGCTATTTGCGCAAGTATGTTTTTGCAAGCACAATTACCTAATTATGTCCCAACCTCTGGCCTTTTGGGGTGGTGGGGATTTGAAGGAAATGGCAACGACCTTAGCGGAAATGCCAACAACTTAACTAACAATGGGAGCACTTATACAACAGATAGGTTCGGCACACCAAATGCCGCTGGGCAATTTAGTGGAAACAATCAATTTCAAGTGGTCAATACGCCCACTTTTAGTTTTGGGCAAAATGGTGACTTCACGGTTTCTATGTGGTTTAAAAAATCATCTTTCAGCTACGGGGTTTTGATAATGAGCGGGTTACCTTCTGGTGGTCCTTTTGTTTGGAATATGCAATCGGGTAATACGGGAGCGTTTCAGTTTGGAACCAATCGGCAAGGTTTGGTTTGGACTTGGGCACAGACTTCTCATCCTATAAACCAATGGACGCATGCTGTTGGGACGTTCTCTAATGGGGCTATGACCCTTTATTTTAATGGCGTTGTAGTTGCTACGGCAACCTATACACACACTACTGCAACTCAGCAAACAGTTCCACTATATATAGGGAGGGGTGTTTCCGGGAATTACGCACAAGCAGACATTGATGATATTGGTGTTTGGAACCGTGTTTTGAGTTCCGCAGAAATTTCAGATCTCTATCAAGGTTGTGGTGCTGCTGTGGCCTCACAACCCAGCAATCAACTGCGAAATATTGGAGGTAATGCTACTTTTGGGGTTTCTGCGACTGGCTCAGGCATCTCTTTTGAATGGCAGTATAATGACGGATCTAGTTGGCAGCCTGTTGCTAACTCTGGTCAATTCTCTGGTGCGCAATTTGATACGCTTTTTGTTTCTACCGTTACCATGGCAAATGATGGTGCTCAATTCCGGTGTATTCTTACTGAGAGCGCAACTTGTGCAGACACGAGTAATGTGGTAACACTATCAGTTTGCGGTGAGCTTACTAGCCAACCATCGGATACAACTGTTTTTGTAAATAATGGCGCGGCTTTTAGTGTAGCTCATTCCGATCCAAATGCTACGTTTCAATGGCAAATTGCTGATTCATCGGGTGTTTTCAATAATCTAACCGATGGTCTCAATTATTCAGGGGTTAACACCGCAACATTAACCATCATAAATGCTGCTTTAGCCATGGATCAGGAAACATACCGATGCTTAACGGTCTCAGGATCTTGTACAGGAAACTCTGGAACGGCTAGACTAATTGTCATTAATAACATTAGCACAGAAAATCCCGATGGCATCCAGTCAATCCGGGTTTTCCCTAATCCTACCCAAGACCACCTTACCGTTTCTTTTCAAAATGGATCACCGTCAAATGAGGTCACTTATGAAATCTATTCAGCAATAGGCGCTAAAATCTTCTCGGGAACAACAACTCCTGATGCAACAATTGCTGTTTACGATCTGTCAAACGGAAGCTATTTCATTGTTTTCGACAAGGTGCAAACTGTGCCTTTTATAAAGAATTAAAAGCGGGTCTGGGCCAAAATAGTTGATGGCTACGGTATGTCGTTCAGCTATGACTTTTCTCTCAAAAACCATTTTGTTTTTGTGATGGAATACATGCTTTGCTAAAACTCTTGTTTCGTTTAAAGGAACTTTAGCATCAGCAAAAAAGCAAATCATCAAACGGAAGCAGTAACCTCTCCATAACATCGCGTTATTTTAGGGTTACTGCTTTTTTTTAAAGTGAGAAAGACACCTTTTGTGCGTGTATGCAAGACAATTCATCCGCTTTGTGCCTACTGATTATGAAACGTTCGGAAGCCCTTCTTGTATAAATAGTCAGGGAAAAAGTTATCTCCTTCAACGAAGT
>JAIULY010000260.1 GCA_022565875.1 Schleiferiaceae bacterium
AAACCTTCATAAACCTTCATAAACCTTCATAAACCTTCATAAACCTTCATAAACCTTCATAAACCTTCATAAACCTTCATAAACCTTCATAAACCTACATAAACCTTCATAAACCTTCATAAACCTCCGTGGAACGTCGTGTTCCTAAAAATGAATCGCGCAATGAATAACGCTTCGTTTCTCGAGTCCTTTGGGGACAAGGGGAAAAAATAATCGTTGCCTCATCCTAATGCGATATATTTGCTCTATGAGACTGCGGTGTATTCTGCCTTTTTGGATCTTTTTATTTTCGTTTGGTACTTTCTGTACTCAAGCGCAAATCTATCAGTTTGATCATTTCTCCGTAGCGCGTGGACTGCCCATTTCCACAGCGAATCACAGCATTTTTTCTGACAAAGGCTATTACTACATTGCCACAGAAGGTGGTGGCTTGGCCTATTTTGACGGACGTATTATGAGCGCTTACGCTCCAGAAAAGATGCCATCAGTGTACATCAATCAGGTGCATCAAAGTCAAGACAACCTATTGCTAGCTACAGCAAATGGATTGTATAATTTGCATGCTAACGGATTTTCTACCTTAGTGGACAGCGTGCACTTCACTTGTTTTTGCACCAACACCAGCGGAAGGGTCTACGCCGGCTCACAAGCAGGGCTTTGGATACAAGAAGATTCGGACTGGAAAGTGCAACATACCGAATTGCGGATTCGATCGTGTGCTTGGTTGCAAGACACACTGTATCTGGCTACGGCCTCTGGCATTTATGCTTTAGACCCACAAGGTGGGCTCCAACAAACATCTATAACCTTGAACACGCGTGTTCTCACTACCCTACCCAATACCAATACGCTAATTATAGGGGCAGTAGAAGGCGCTTTTGTATGGGATCCTAATCACAACCAGCCAGCATCTTCTCTCGTTGACTTTCCGTTTCCCGATGTGCGGGGTATTGCCATTTCTGACAGCACTATTTGGCTAGGTAGTTACGAGCGCGGGATTGCCAGTTTTTCAGTGGCGTATCCTTACGAAACCACCTCTCACATTACCACGGAAAATGGACTTCCATCAGATCGCGTGCGGAGTTTACTAGTGGATCCCTTTGGAAAACTATGGATTAGCTCCGTTAGCGGCTGGAGCAAACTCATTCATCCAGCTATTACCAATTATATTAGACCCGATGCGCAAGATGTGCAAGTATTATTAACAACTGGTGCTACACAGTACTATTTCGGTGGGTCATTTGGCCTAGAGCGTTTGCCTGCATTGGCTCAAACGCCACTAACAATCGGCAATGTGTTTTCTATACATCACCAACAAAAAACCAAGACTATTTGGGTGGGTGCTGAAACGGGATTATTCCGTATTGAAAAAAACACCGTTAAACCCTTCTCCGGAAAAAAAGAAGCTCCGCTCAGCTTTGTACTCTTCCTGACTTCCATTGGCGACAGCCTAATTATTGGCACAGCCGCTGGCACTTTTTTAATGCATCGCCAACAAATCAGCGAATTAACTGCCGACGGACTGCCTATGGGATCTGTTACCGATTTGGCGATTACTGACACCCATATCTACATGCATGTTATTGGAAACGGTCTGTTTGCATGGGATCGTTTCACCAATCTCGCAGCGTTAGTTCCGCAAACCGACCGCATAAACATTGCAACAGTGGTGGCGATTGACAATCAGGTTTGGCTCGGCACTAATGGTGAAGGCCTTTTTGTATATGAAAACAATCAGCTGTTAGCTCGTTATAAAACCGAACAAGGTTTGCTCTCTAACAACGTTTGGGCGGTAACACCTGCATCCAAAAATCGGGTATGGTTGGGCACCGAGAAAGGATTACAAGAAATCGTTTTGGATAACAAATCAATTGCCTTTCGTCGAAAAATCACAAGAGAAGACGGTTTATTACAACAAGAAATTAACCGAGGAGCGCTATATTTCAACGAAATGACACAGACCTTACTCGTTGGTACCGCAAAGGGCTACTCCCAAATTCTAGTATCACAATTGGAGCAAGAACCCCTGGCGCCAAGTGTGCACATTAGGTCCGTAAATCTATTTTTTCAGCCTTTGTTAAATGGCGTAGACAATCACGCAACGCTTGATCAACACATCACACTGCCCTACGATAAAAACTACCTCAGCTTCGAATTTACAGCAACATCTGGTTTTAATGATGTGCAACTAGAGTATCGTTATATTTTGGAGGGGCAAGACCAGAATTGGACCCCCGCTATTGAAAAACGAGATGCTATTTTCACCAATATCCAACCTGGGAAATACACCTTTCGGGTGCAAGGCAAAGACCCTTTGGGGAATGTGGGTGAAGCGCGTTTTAGTTTTGTCATTAAACCTGCTTTTTGGCAAACCCTCTGGTTTTATGTCTTACTTTTTGCATTGCTAGGCGGCGGCGTTTACCTTTACATTCGACAGCGAATTATAACACTAAACGAAAAATTAGCGCTCGAAAGTCAAAAAGCGGAATGGGAACGGAAAGCGTTGCGCCTGCAAATGAACCCGCATTTTATATTCAATGCCTTAGATGGCATAACCGGATTTATTTTTAAAAATGATACCAAAAGTGCCGTTAAATACTTGAGCAGCTTTGCCAAACTGATGCGTTTGACCTTAGAATCATCACGGGAGTCTTTTATACCGCTAGAAACAGAAATTCAGATTTTAAAAAACTATTTATCCCTTGAGCAATTGCGCTTTAGCAATCAATTTGACTATGACATACAGGTTGATGCAGCCATCGATCGGTACGGCACACTGCCCCCAATGATGTTGCAACCACATGTAGAAAATGCCATCCTTCACGGGTTGCGGCCATTGCCCGAAGGCAAGAAGGGAAAAATAACGATAGCCTTTAGCTCCGATACCGAGGACACCCTTCGCTGTGTCATTACGGATAACGGCATTGGTCGGGTAGCCGCAGCCGAACTGAAAGCAGCGGGCAAAACGCGCCATAAATCACTGGCAAGTACCATTACACAAAATCGCATCACGCTATTTGAGCGCACATATGGAAAAGGGTTTGAATTTGAAATTGAAGACCGAGTAGCTCCCGATGGCAGTGCGTTAGGGACAAGCGTATACATCGTGCTCCCCTTCCGGGAAGATGAAGATGCTTTTTAAAGTTTTGGATAATAGCAATAAAGAAATGGCCAAAACAGTATTGCAGCACTAATCGCAATCCGCTACTGGCAAAAGATTGTGTCTGATTCGTTTCAACAATTCTAGTATACGCTTATCGCTATAAGTCTTACTTTTTTGGAGCTATTCACATATATGTTTCTTTTATCCGCATACCGCCAAAAGCCTTACATTATTGGAAACATCCGGATAAAAATTACTCTTATCCGCTTATCTACAAAATTCCTACATTTATGGGGATATGCTGATAACAACTCCTAGTATCAGCTTATCTCCAAAATTCTTACATCATTGGGGATATGCTGATAACAACTCTGAGTATCAGCTTATCTCCAAAATTCCTACATCGATGGGAATATGCTGATAACAACTCTGAGTATCAGCTTATCTCCAAAATTCCTACATCGATGGGAATATGCTGACAACAACTCCGAGTATCCGCTTGTCTCCAAAATTCCTACATGATTGGAAATATGCTGATAACAATTCCGATTATCCGCTTATCTACAAAATTCCTACATCGAT
>JAIULY010000261.1 GCA_022565875.1 Schleiferiaceae bacterium
GTAAAGGCGACATCAAATTCTTTGGCAATATCGTAAGACAGTACTAGTGACATATCGTGGCGGCGGTCGAAGCGGTAGGGGTAAATTTCACCGTTGTTTAGGTTTTCAAATTGTCGATTGTTCCAGCTCAAGGTATACCCAGCCCATCCAGAAAGGCGGCCGACTTTCCGTTGCAAAAAGAATTCGATACCATAAGCCCATCCTAACCCTCCGGTTTCTATTTTGCTTTGCCAATCGTTGGGATTGATGAAGCTGCTACCAGATCGGTACTCAATGAGGTCGGTCATTTTTTTGTAATACACCTCTGTGCTGAATTCCCACTTTTGCTCACCAAAGTTCAACGAGTAACCCGCCGCCACTTGGTCTGCTGTCATTGGGGGGATGATGTCTGTAGCGGGTACCCATAAATCACTGGGTAAGCCAATGCCATTATTACTAGACAACAAGTGCAAGTATTGTTGCATCCGCGCAAAGGAAAGTTTAAAAGCGCTGTTGGGCGTGAGCAAATACCGACCGGAAACACGGGGCTGTAAACTGGCATAATAACGCTCATCAAAAACGTAGGTGTTGAGGTGCAGACCGTAGTTGACTTTAATCTTTTTTGTGATGGTTTGATCGTTTTCGATATAAAAGGCCCATTCTAACGACCGTAAAACCGGCGATAAGTTGATGGTACTATCGAGGTCTGTAAATCCTGAGCCCGACTCACGAACCTGAACGCCGGCAGGCTGAAAACGGTGGTGAATGAAATTACTCCCAAAACGGATGTGGTTTTTGTTGTTGCGGATGTAATCAAAATCTACTTTCCCACCGTAGTCCTCGATATTGGAGCGCAAGCCAAAGCTAAAACTGTAATCGCGTTCAACAATTTCGTTGCGAATGCCTAATTCGTATCGGGTGTACGTCAAGGCGGTATTCATGAACATCTTGGGGTTAATCAGTCGATTCCAACGCAATGCCCCTGTTCTGTTGCCCCATTGTAAGCTCGCTGCAAAACGCTCACCATCAAGTCTTTCGCGAAAATAAAAGCGATCTACATTGGTGAAGAAAGATAAATACAACCGGTCTTTGTTACTGATTTTGTGGTTGATTTTTGCATTCAAGTCGCCAAAATAATATCCTGTGCGCAGCCCCGATTCTTGCATGGCAATAAAAGGTTGAATCAACGCGTCGATGTAGGTGCGCCTGCCAGAAATCATAAAGGAGGTTTTGTCTTTTATAATGGGGCCTTCTAAGGTCATCTTTGCAGCAATAATCCCCAAGCTAACATCGCCCTTGAATTTCCGCATATTCCCTTCTTTCATGGTAATGTCTAAAACAGAGCTCAAGCGTCCACCGTAGCGAGCTGGAAACCCGCCTTTTATCAATTGTGTGCTTTTTATGGCGTCGGCATTAAACACACTGAAAAAACCAAAAAGGTGACTTACATTGTAAACGGGTACTCCGTCGAGCAAAATTAAGTTTTGATCGGGGCCGCCCCCACGGACGTAAAAACCAACACTTCCCTCACCGCCCGACTGCACGCCAGGCAACAATTGAATGGCCCGCAACAAGTCAACCTCGCCAAAAATAGCTGGCATCTTCTTTACCTGCTTCATGCTGATGTCAATCGAGCTCATCTGACTCTGCTCGGCTTCCGGTACTTCTGCGGTTACTACTACCTCACCAAGACTTTGTGGCTGCTCTTTGAGATAGACGGTCAATAGCCCTCCCTTGTATTGTTGTAGCGCAATCGCTTGCGTTTCGTAACCGATGTAACTGATTAGAATCTCTTGGGTACCTGACGGCACTGTAAGGCTAAAAAAGCCAAAGTTGTTGGTGAAGGTGCCTATTCGGGTTCCTGGTATAATAACGTTCACGCCAACCAAACGCTCGCGAGAGGCTTCGTCCTCAACATAACCGCTTATTGTGATCGAACTTTGCGCAGAAAGAGAAGCGGAAAGGAGAATGAAAAACAGTAAAAAGTAGCGTTTGTACTGCATATTGTGTTCTATAATAACGTGAATTTCAGCGTACAAGGTTACGAAAAATTGAGAGCTTGTTGTTTTCACGGAATGAAAAAAAATCACATCAATTTTGTCTGAAATGTCACAAATTTAAGTGATTATCGGCTTTTTAGGCGCACATCAAGCGCGTCGCGTAAGCTGTTTCCTATTAACATAAAAGCGAGTACCAGTAGTAAAATGCTTAAACCAGGGAAAACAGCTAAGTAGGCCTTTCCGGTGATGAGGTAGGGGTAGTGGTCTTTGATCATGCCTCCCCAGGAGGGCATCGGTGGCTGTGCGCCAATGCCGAGAAAACTCAACCCACTTTCAATTAGGATGGCGCTCGAGAAATTGGCGGCAGAAATCACGATAACGGGCGCTAATACATTGGGCAAAATGTGGCGCCAAATGATGCGGTTGTCTGGATAGGCCAAGGCTGTAGCAGCTTCTACAAACTCTTTTTTGCGCAAGCTCATTACTTGTCCGCGAACCATGCGTGCCACCTCCACCCACATGGTTAAACCCACAGCAACAAATACTTGCCAAAAGCCCTTTCCCAATGCCAAGGTAAAGGCAATGACGAGCAGTAGCGTTGGAACAGACCACATGACTTGGACAAACCACATGATGAGCGCATCCAAACGACCGCCATAAAAACCGGCATACAACCCCAACGGGATGCCAATCAACAACGAAATGAATACAGCAATAAAGCCTACGGAAAAAGAAACGCGCGTTCCGAGGATGAGCCGGCTCAATAAATCCCGACCAAACTTATCTGTTCCGAGTAGAAAGCGTCTCTTTACAATGTGGTTTTTTTCAATTTGGGCTGCGCTTAGCGAATGGAAGCGCTCTAAGGAAACGGTTTGTTCAAATCCGATTTCGTAACCCGCAGCTACAAATGGGGCGTAGGTTAGTCCATCGTTTTTTAGGGTGTAATGACTAATGGGTATTTCTTGGTAATGGGGTGTTTTTCCAAAAAACAGTTGCTGCAAAGCTGAAGTCTTTGGTTTTTGATTGGGTATGCGCAGCACGGTTACGGAGAATCCCGGCGATTGATTGGCAATATTCAAATGCATGGTGTTGGCATGTGTGCTAGCATCTGGCGCAAGCCAATAACCAAAAAGGCTTAGCAGCGCCGCCACAAGCACAATTCCAAAACCCACTTTGCCAAGAATATCGAGCTTGATTTTTTTCACGGGCGCAAGTTAGTTGAAAGGTGGCAAGTATAAACAAACCCGTAGTGAGGGACACTCATTTTTTGTTAAAAATTTGTTCGCAAGGATAAGATAAAATTTCTGCCTGGAGCCACTAAGCCCGAGCTGTAGGGGCGGTAACGCTTGTCTGTGAGGTTTTCGATACCTGCGGTAATGCCAATGGCGGGGGATAGTTGGTACAGTGCTTTAAAATTCAAAGTCAGCCAACTAGGTGAAAAAGGATTGCCGTTTTCATCCGTGGCGTAAATGGCGGTTTTTATGCGCTCGTCGATGTTGAGGTTGTCGAAGCTTACGGCAGCACTGTACATGGCGTACCATTGCAGTTGCAGTTTGTTTATTTTGTAATCGATGCGGGTAATGCCAAAGGCGGGTGCAGCGTGGCGCGATCGAGAAACATTGCCTTGGTCGTCTTCCTCTATGCCACGTTGATAATTGAACTTGGAAGTGATGGTAATGCCATTGGGCAAGAAGA
>JAIULY010000262.1 GCA_022565875.1 Schleiferiaceae bacterium
CACCGTATTTGGCGTTGCTTACTATTGTCTTGTTATTCTTTGGCCAGTCCATTAGCACCACCATAAAAAAAAGAAAGCAAAGCCCAACGCCATAAACACCCTACTAAGCGAGAAGATAGGGAGTACAACCCCTATCTTCTTGCTTACTTTGTTCACCGACACTCCTAACGCTAGTATGTCTCGTGTTGCTGTCGCTACCCAAACGGCCACTTGGGACACAAGAATAAGTTTTGTGATCTTTACATAATCTGGCTAAGCTACTTTCAATATTACGGTGTGCGCTCTAACCACCCTACCCTTCTGGGTTAATTTCACACTAGAAAGTTCCAAAACGCTAAAGCTTCCTTGCCAATTTACGACAAAAAAAACCACCGCAAGACTTTTGTCTTACGATGGTCATTTCACCTAAATCCAATAGACTTATAATTTAACCAATCTACTATTGCTTACAGATCCATTGGTTCGTTCAGCGGTTACAATGTAAACGCCTCTAGCCAAATTACCTAAGAAAAGAACCGTTTGCTCGAGTGCCGCTACATCCTGAGAAAGAACCAGTACTCCTTGAGCATCATATACTTTTAGCGTATGGGTATCGCCATCTAAACCAGAAACAGTAACTTGGCTTTGGGTTGGGTTGGGGTACAATGTAATCGGACGAATCTCTTTTTTCTGTTGCGCCTCTTGATACTCGCGTTCTGCACGTTCGCGTTGCAAACGTTCCGCTGTCTTAAAGTTGAGGGTATTAGCGCGATAGCGTTGATTATCATTACAAAATGCATAAACCTCTTCATTGGTAACATAAGTGAACGGGTCTAAATCAAACCAATCTTTCTTGATGCGAAGGGTGATATTTTTACCAATCTTTGCACCGTCTTTCACATTGATAGGGTAAAGTGACTGGATAATTAGTTCGTAGCCATTTTCTACTGTGATTTCCCCCTCAATATCAACTTCTTGTGCATTTATGTAAATGATGTTTCCAATAGTTTCATAAACGTAGTTATGATTTGGTGTGATGTGCTCATTTTCGAGCAGCATGATACCTGTTGCGTAACGTTTTAAATCGGTTGTTGATGAAAGGAGTGTAACATTTGAACCGGGAATAGGCAAATCTACAAATTGTAGCTTCTTTAATTGATAAATTGGATAAGTATACACTTGTGTCGAGTTATTCTGTTCATCAAACATCCCAATTTGATCAAAATACATGTCATGTAACAATTTTAACTTTATTGATTTGACCTTATACTTAACATTTTCGGATTGATCATAGTTGTGAGGTAAATAATCGTTGGTACAAACCCAAGTATAGATTGGCTGACCAGTATTTGGGTCGGTTATTGGGATTCCGACATCAATTGGTTCTTGAGTTCTTTTCACAACATTCACTACGTCCGTATTTTCTTTAATATCAAAAACGTATTGACTCGCATCTGCAATAGAAACCCACCTTGAATTGTATATGGTTGTTTCTGAAAGATATTTGGTGTTATTAGTCGAAATTGAAGGTTGTTTATCTAAAGTATGATAAACAACTAAATTTGAAGAATTTGATTCAATTACCTTAGGATAATCAGGTAGCAAAGATGTACTTGGAATAAAAATTTCTTTTTCTAACTCCACTTCTATGTTTACGTAACTATTGGTTTTATCAAAATCAAAATCTAGGTCAGCATTCAAAGCTATCTTTAAAGCATCATCAACCTTTAAAGACAAATCAAAAGATGATGTTGAAATTAATTCTTGGTAACAAGTCCTTTGATTTCCTATCACGATTTGAAATTGTTCTCCCTCCTTTTGTGAAAAATCATGCTGTGTCCCAAAGCTAACACTAGGACTCTCTAACAAAGCAACTTGTCCAAGAACTTTGTTGTAGGCTGGAAACAATCTTGGATCTATATGAGGTTCTGCACCATATCCGTGGGCAACATTAGGCGCCCAAGAAGGAGTTTGGGTGAAAGCGCCGGGTATATACAATCCTTCTATTTTAGCCTCGCTTGGAACATAAGTTAGTTTTCCTTTATAAAAGGTTTCAGAAAAATTCGCCACCGGAAGTGAAGGTTTATTTTTAGGCTCGGATGCTGGTCTGCCAAAAATGGAAACAACCGCGTAATCAAATCCAATACCCACAAAACCTTTTACAGCATTACTAATAGCCTTATCTACGTCTTTTTGCTTATCCTTGTTGTCAATACCTACATCAGCTAAAAATTCTCTGGATACATTTGGCAAAATAATACTCACAGCATCCGCGGTAATAGCACGACTTAACTTGAGTAAATCTCTTCCCATTTTATTTCGGGGGTCATGGTAAGCAGCTGAATCCTTTTGATATTTTGATAGCTTTGTCTCATAATCATCATATAACCTATTCATCCTTCTATACATAGAATAACCGGGCTGATACCCATCTTCTTCCTTCATTGAAGTCAGATTTAAAAAATCTATTGCTGCATTGGCGTAATTTGAAGAGTTTATCATTTCAGTAGTTTCAACCGTTCTTGACATCATATCAATACTAACTGCGGTAAAATCTTGGAATTGAAACTCTAATTGACCGGATTGAAATGGCTTTTCCTTTTGTCTCATGCACACGCATGGATCAAAACCAATTTGGAATTCAGAGATTTGCCACTCGCTTTGATTAACTGGTTGTTGGCGTGCTGAATAAAGTTCATAATTTTGTGTAGGTTGATCTAAAGCTAAGTCAAAGCCGCCGTTGTGCCTCAAAAGGCCTGAAATATTTCCAAATTCCGTGGCCTGAATATCATAATATCCGAATTTAACTACAATGTCTTGGTAGCGTATGGGGGTTTTTGGGTCAAACCAAACGTTTGAAAACAAGCGCATAGTTCCTTGGTACCTATTGTAAATGGCAAAATACGGAATATGATTGGGTTTTGGACCCCATGATGTAGTAATAAAAGAACCCGGAACAGGAACATCCATTACTGCCCCATTTGGGTAGTGCCCGAGATTTAACCATAGCAATTCCCAACCGTCTTCCCATTTAAAATCTCTGTCAACAGAGTTAAAACCGCTTCGAGTGCCAACATGATTGACAATTCCAAATGGGTTATCCATTGGAAAGTAATTATTACTACTTAGGCTTTTTATGGTATTGATCCAGCCAGGTCGCAATTCTAAAGGAATAATTGGTTGTGGGGTTAACGGGCTTACACTGTTAAATAATCTCCAATCAAATCCAACATTCAAAAAGGGATTAATCGTATGGTTAGTGTTTGCCCAGTTATTATACATAGGTAAAAACTCATCATTTACCGGGAAATCAGGATGCGTAGAAATATTCTTAGGGAACTGTGCATGCACAAAAATTGCAAAAAACTGTAAAATGCACGCGAAGAGTAACTGTTTTTTCATAATAGTGTTGTTTGAGATTACTTTATGTTCAGTTTTCTGCCCTTCACAGTATAATGGCTCCAGCCTGTAGAACTTTGCTTACGATACTGCAATGTGAACTGATCCGAATTAGGTTCTATTTCTAAAAGCCCCTCTGGCCTAAAAGAGTTTCTAAAAGATATCAATCTATTTCGGAACCCGATCGCTGCAAAAAGGGTATCCCCTTCATTGTGGAAATTACTAA
>JAIULY010000263.1 GCA_022565875.1 Schleiferiaceae bacterium
ATGGCCTCAAACAAATAGGTATAATGCATAGCAAGAAGCAAGACGTTTGGAGTAGCGTCATTGTCTTGTTTGTTATGTTTTCTAATGCGGTATTTCCGTGACTAAATAGTTTTTGTAAGGACGATATTCCCCTTACCTTTGCAAACCAAATTACCGAGCAGGTGTTTGGAGATAAGCGCGGTAAAAACAGTTCTCTTTCAAAGAGTAAAGCCCGCTTCACTACTTTATTTATTTCAACATGTGCAAGGAAAAAACAACAGATTTGGGCAATGGCATTGATGATTTTGCCGATCACATTGGCGATGCCCATCGCGGAAACCCCATATCACAACCACTGCGCGACGACGCATTTGAAAAAACGGATGATGAGAAAATCGCCATCATTCAAGAGCACGTTGCAGCTATTTTAGATACCTTAGGATTAGACCTTACCGACGACAGCATCAAAGGAACACCCAAGCGGGTGGCTAAGATGTACGTCCGCGAAATATTTGGCGGGTTACACCCCGATCGCGCTCCAGGAATGTCTACGTTTGAAAACAAGTACGATTACGGCGAGATGTTGGTAGAGAAAAACATCGTGGTATATTCTACCTGTGAGCACCATTTGTTGCCGATAGTTGGGCGTGCACATGTGGCATATATTTCAAAGGGTGCGGTTATTGGGCTCAGTAAAATGAATCGCATCGTTGACTATTATGCCCGTCGCCCTCAAGTGCAGGAACGCATGACACGACAAGTAGTGCGTGCATTGCAAGAGGCACTCGGAACGGACGACGTAGCTTGTGTTATCGATGCCAAACATTTGTGCGTCAATTCTAGAGGAATTCGAGACATTGAAAGCAGTACTGTGACCGCCGAATTTGGTGGTGCATTTAAAAATGAAGACAAGCGCCAAGAGTTTTTGAGTTATATCAACCTGTCAACTACTTTTAATGCTTGATAATCAATTCATAGCTAAAGTTTTAATCTAATTACTAATGACAACCCCATTACAGCACACGGTTAAAATTTACAACACCCTCAATGGGGAGTTGCAGACTTTCCAACCCATTAAAGCGCCGTTTGTAGGCATGTATGTCTGCGGTCCTACGGTTTATAGCGATGTGCATTTGGGGAATTGTCGAACGTTTATCAGCTTTGACTTGGTATACCGCTACCTTTCGCACCTCGGGTATAAGGTGCGGTATGTCCGCAACATAACGGATGCCGGACACCTTGAAAATGATGCCGATGAAGGCGAAGATAAAATCTCGAAAAAGGCGCGTTTAGAATCGTTAGAGCCCATGGAAATTGTGCAGAAATACACAACAGGTTTTCATGATGTCATGCGACTTTTTAACGCACATCCTCCTAGTATCGAGCCAACTGCTACCGGTCATATCGTTGAGCAAATTGAAATGATTCAGCAAATTATTGACAACGGTCTCGCTTATATTGTCAATGGATCTGTTTATTTTGATGTAACCAAGTACAATGCTTCTGGCGATTATGGTATGTTATCGGGGCGAAAAATCGACGAGTTGATTAGCGGTACACGCGATTTGGACGGGCAGTCTGAGAAACGTAGTCCACTGGATTTTGCGCTCTGGAAAAAGGCCTCTCCATCCCACATTATGCGTTGGAATTCTCCTTGGAGTGTTGGATTCCCTGGTTGGCATTTAGAATGTTCGGTAATGAGTACTAAGTATTTAGGTCAGCAGTTTGATATTCATGGCGGTGGGATGGACCTCAAGTTTCCACATCACGAATGTGAAATCGCTCAAAACAAGGCCGCTCACGGACATCATGGCGTAAACTACTGGATGCACGCCAATATGCTCACCTTAAACGGAAAGCGCATGAGCAAAAGCACCGGAAACACACTTTTACCCGGTGAGCTTTTTAGTGGTGATAATGCCGTGCTATCCAAAGCCTTTTCTCCCAGCGTAGTGCGTTTTTTCATGTTGCAGGCCCATTATCGAAGTGTACTAGACTTTTCTAACGATGCCCTGTTAGCTGCCGAGAAAGGTTACAACCGACTTATGGAGGCACTTGATAGATTGAAAACATTGGAGGCTACCGTAACAGAGAGCAGTTGGTCTGTCACAGATTGGCAGCATAAGTGCTATGCGGCCATGAATGAAGACTTTAATAGTCCCATTTTGATTGCGCATCTCTTTGATGCCGTGCGATTTATCAATGCTGTTGCAGATGGTACAGCAGGAATAGCGCCGCAAGACTTGAGTACCTTGCAGACGGCGATGCCCGCTTTTGTGTTTGATGTGTTAGGGTTGGAGATCCAACAAGGTGAAACACAGTCCCAACATTTGGAGCAAACGTTAGCGTTATTGATACGCATTCGCAACCATGCACGTGCAGATAAAAATTGGGCGTTAAGTGATCAAATCCGCGACGAATTGGCAAGCGCTGGAGTCATTCTTAAAGACGGTAAAGATGGAACCACTTACACATTAAAAAGTTGAAGCCATTACTGCTGCAGATATTGGGCTTCCCCATTTTAGCGTTGTTGTGGATTTATCGCAACCTCATTTCGCCTTTGACCCCGCCTTCGTGTCGACACATCCCAACCTGTTCGCATTATGCCCAAGAGGCTGTGAAAGAATGGGGGCCGTTCCAGGGAGGTTGGTTGGCCTTGCGTCGCTTGAGTAAGTGCCACCCTTGGGGCACGCACGGTTTAGATCCTGTTCCTAAAAAAGAGAAGTAAGGTTGAGAGCGGTCTAAAAAACCGCATCGTCCGTACGAGCATTTTACAGCTGAAGGCGGGGTAGGCACTTCTAAAGTAGCTTATTTGTCATTGGGGAGATGGTAAACATCAAGTAGCACGGAGTTTTTTGTTTTTTAGCTTAGGGGCACTCGGTGAGCCTACTCAGTGCTCTTGGTGTAACAATAAAAAGGTGTGAAATGAATCAGCAAACGTCGTCACTGAAAGCCGCCTAACTTTCAAACTTCCCAATT
Source organism: Schleiferiaceae bacterium (assembly GCA_022565875.1). Classification (GTDB taxonomy): domain Bacteria; phylum Bacteroidota; class Bacteroidia; order Flavobacteriales; family Schleiferiaceae; genus JAIULY01. Next base: position 2,959 of record JAIULY010000263.1, read on the forward strand.
TCCAAACAGCATTGAACGAATTAGTTGGCTTAATCCTTGAGCCAACCTCTAAGCGAAACTTCGGGTCAAAATATGGGAAACTTCGTGTTCCCCATAAAGAAATGAGGAGTAAATACCGCCCATTGAAAGCTTGGACATTCATAAGCAAATCTAAAAGCTAACATAGCGCAAAAGAAAAAGCCACCTTCGAAACAGATTCAAAGGTGGCTTTGGTTTTACGATGAGTTTATCGATTATTTTCTGGCGATAGCTCTTTCGGCAGCGGCTACGATTGCAGCTGCATTGAGTCCGTATTTCTCCATCAATTGCTCAGGTGTTCCCGACTCTCCAAATGAGTCGTTTACGGCAACAAATTCTTGAGGAGCAGGGTGGTTGGCTGTGAGTACGTGAGCAATGCTTTCGCCCAGCCCGCCAAATTTATTGTGTTCTTCGGCGGAGACCGCACAGCCGGTTTTTGCCACAGAACTCAGGATAGCTGTTGAGTCCAAAGGCTTGATGGTGTGGATATTAATGATTTCAGCGGAGATGCCTTTTTCAGCTAATATTTCCTGTGCTTTAAGAGCTTCCCAAACAAGGTGGCCAGTGGCAAAAATACTCACATCTGTACCGGGAACCA
>JAIULY010000264.1 GCA_022565875.1 Schleiferiaceae bacterium
TGCCAGCATCTTCTTTTACATCTCCCCAAACCAAGGCCACGTATTCCCTATCGGTAGATCGCTCAAAAAACTGATTTGCTAGGTGTGTCATGGCGTAATCATTGCCAGCCACTACCATCACTCCGCTAGTATTTTTATCGAGGCGGTGCACCAATCCGGGGCGTCTTTCGTTGGTGCCTTCTGGCAAATTATCAAAAAGATAGAGCAACGCATTGACTAAAGTCCCTGTGTAATTACCATACCCTGGGTGCACTACCAAACCCGCAGGTTTATTCACCACAACCACGTCGTTGTCTTGGTACAAGATATCCAATGGAATATCCTCAGCAATAAGTTCCAACTCGCGTTTTGGATAAGAAAGCACCAATGCCACACGGTCGCCGGGTTTTACTTTGTAATTGGATTTTACAGGGAGCTCATTTACGCGAATACACCCCGCATCAGCGGCCTGTTGAACACGATTGCGCGATGTTTTTTCAAGCATATTGACGAGAAACTTATCCACGCGAAGGAGCTTTTGCCCTGGGGCAGCTGTGAAACTGTAATGTTCAAACAATTCTTCATTGTCACCTTCGTATTCTGATAAGGCTTCCGTTGTGGTTTCCGTCATGGTTGTATGCTAATTTTTATTGTGGCAGGTAGGCTCTTGCCATCCTCGTTTATAATTTGTAAAAAATAAATACCTGCGGGCAAGTGTGAAACGTCGAGCTGTCTTAGGTTACCTAAGAAGTGATTAGCTAACTCCTGCCCAGAAATCCCCACCACTTTCACCGAAATATTTGCATCGGGCTCCAGAGCCAACAATTGCAGCCTGCCGTCACTTGGGTTTGGAGCAACGCGCGCTTTCAATTTGGGCAATACGGCATTTGTAGTCGCAAGATCTCTAGGTAAATAATTGAAAAAAGGACGCATCATCACCGTGCCGCTCAAAATGCTTTGGTACCAAAAATTACCATTAGAATAATAGAGTGGCGTTCGGTTAACATTATTTCTATCAAAACCCATATTTAGAGGAAAGATGCCCGCTTGCCGTGTACCTATAAAAACAGAACCCGAAATGAAAACGCCTTCATTATCTAAAATATACGGAACAAAATCGTTGTAATTAAATCCGTAGTCTGGAAAATACACACTATCGGTCATGTAGATGAGGTCGCCTGGCTCGCCGTTATCATTTTCCCAAATCCCAATTTGGAAGCCTCGATTTGATGCGTCTTCTCCTGCTTGCACAAAATTGAAATAAACGCCTTTTAGAGTATCTGCTTGATGCGGTTGAAAGAGCATGGCTATTTCGGCGCCACCGGCATTTCTAACGCCATAAGCTCGCTCGGCAGTGCCATCGTCAAAGGCGTAATAGTTTCTGAACTCTTGACGAAGGCGGACCGTGTCATTGCCCGGCAACCCCACGGCTGTACCGGTAAACCACGACTTCATATCCAAGACAAACTCATCTGTGGGTAATGGATTAATATCGAAGTTGTTTAATGGCATAAAAAAGTTGATATTCAAATTACCCGGGTCGTTGATTACAGGAGGATTGGTCCGCGATGCGATTTGTGTTCCGTCTTTGTTGATTGTGTAAAAGCCGAGGTTAATGGAATAGTTTTGGCTTGGTCCGCGACGGTTGTACACCAGTTCCATGTTATCGCGAAGGCGCGTTCGCGTATAATGAAACCAAGGAATATGGGTAAAGGAGTTCGATGTTAGTGGCGGATGTGGCCTTACGAAAGCAGGGTCAGAAAAAACCGTGTCAGTAGCATTTCTATTGCGATCTAAGCGCACGTAATCGAGGTTCCAAACATCGAAAGCCCCTTGAAGCGAGCCGTAGGCCCCGAACCTAAACCGAAAGCCATTTTGCAACCATCGCGGTTGGTCCACTGCAATTATGGCATGTTGAAATACCGGAGGTAAATCACCACCAACGCTCCAAACTTGCTCCCAAGCTGAATCTACAGGCGACCAAAACTCCACCACCAAAGAATCCTGAAAATCAGGTGCCTCACCTAATCCGCCAGGTTGGTACATAAAGGACAAAAATATATTGCCGTTGTTGTTGGCCAAACGCAAATAGTGGGAAGAAAGCACATCCGCTAGCGTATCACTTCCACCTCTAAACAGGTCGTATGCTCGTCCAAACTCATCTAACCCATCGAAAGTAGCCAAGCCTACAGAGGGCATGTCTGCGCTAAACTGTGAGTTGATAAAGACCTTTTGATCGGACCAAAAACGAGAAGTAGGTACTGTGCTCGGGTAAGAAAAATCATCAACAATAGGCAAATTGATTGTATCGGGCTCTGTCATCAATTTGAATGAACTTACGTCTTGCCGATTTGGAGCGTGTGTGATGGGAGTAATTACTTCGGTTTGTGAAAGGGCGGTATAGCCCAATACCATTGCAAAAAAACCAAAAAAGAGCTTACAAGCGTTAAAGTGCATCATCCGAGTCTTCTGTTTCAACTATTGTGTCTAACAATAAACGCAAACTATCTGGAATTTCATATATGTTAGGATTCCGCATAATAAAATCCAATGAATCGGAGGGTAGCGCCTCTCTGTTGGAGGTCAACCAAATATCAATTGGTGTACCCTGGCGGGTATTGAGGTCATAGGTTGGCTGCGGATTTTGACGATAAACGAGCGCATTGCCTTTGAGACTTTCTGGTAGGTCTTCATCGAAAATAATAGCCCCAATATTAAGGCCGGCACTCTTCAACTTTGCAGTAGCATCATCAAGTGTAGCACCCATGAGATAGGGCACTCCCACACGCACATCACTAAGTCCGTCACCTAGTACGAGATCTACTTTTGTTCCTTTGGGATAACGCTCACCGGCAAACACCTCAATCCCGTTAACCTCAGCACTCACCACGACATCTTTACCCAAATAGGGCACATATCGCAACCTTCCCACAACAAAACCCTTTGATTCCAAGTCATAAATTGCACGACGACGAGTTTTTTCTTCTAGTGTAGGTATTTCAATTTGACGCGGTCCCATAGGATTTACGGTGAGCTTCAACTCGCGATTTTTTTTCACATACTGGCCCGCTTCAGGGTACTGTCCTACAATAGCTCCAGGGGCTACTTCGGTAGTGAAATCGCTACTATCCAGTACTGTCCACCGCAAATCGAGCCGGTCTAGAGTCTCAGAGACTTCAGAAACACTAAAGCTCATGAGATCGGGAACTTGAATTTGTTTTCCTTGCCTGGTGTACAAACCCAACCCCCAGATAATTCCAAACCAAACAATGACAATAAACAAAGCGGCCAGCACCACATTAGCCAGCAAGGTTTTACTTTTCAAGAAAGCGATGAATTTCATGGTTTGTTTGTTACATCCGCAATAAAAACAGTACGCAAAGCCGCCACAATTCGGCCAACTGCGCACTAAGGCAAAGGTACACGTTCCAGAAGAATTATAAAGCAACGGGTTGCGAATGTTTTACACTAAGTGAAAACTGTTAAATATTACATTTTTATGATGACAAAATGAAGAAGGACAGGGAAATTTCGCAACCCTTGTGCACGAATTTTTGTGACCTTGTACAA
>JAIULY010000265.1 GCA_022565875.1 Schleiferiaceae bacterium
CTATGGGTGGCCGTAGGGATGCTTTGGATTATGGATGCGTCGATTAACATTAGCATGGAGCCTTTTCGCGCCTTTGTAGGCGATATGCTGCCCGATTCGCAACGCACCTTTGGTTTTGCGATGCAAAGTTTCTTTATTGGCATCGGTGCTGTCGTCGCTTCAGCGCTGCCCTGGATGATGACCAATTGGTTTGCCATCAGTAATGTCGCACCCGAAGGTGCCATTCCAGATTCGGTAAAGTTCTCATTCTATGTGGGGGGAGCAGTTTTCTTTTTAGCAGTTTTATTTACGGTGCTTACAACGAAAGAATATTCGCCTCAAGAGTTAGAAGAATTTGATAACGCTGAGGCAAAGGATGCAGCAAACAACTCAACAGCCTCCGATCTTGCAAACGAACCAGTAACTTTTTTGAAGAAGGCCTCCTTGTTTTTAGCTTCTGGGCTCATTTTTACGCTACTGATTTTTGTGCTGTCGCTAGAAAAAGAACTTTTGGTGCTGAGTGGTGGCTTTGTCGTTTTTGGTGTCTTATTGTTTTACAGCCATTCTGCCCAGCGCAAAGGTATGGCTTCAGGTGTGGTAGAAGTTATGGGTGACTTGTTTACCATGCCCAAAACCATGAAACAATTGGCTGTTGTGCAGTTTTTTTCTTGGTTCGCCCTTTTTGCTATGTGGATTTATTCCACAGCGGGGATTACTTCGCATACTTACAACATGAAAATTGATGCCGACCTATACCAAGACCTCCAATATGCGGTGCTAGAATTGGGGATAACAGAGGGGGAAACCAATCGCTACAAAGAGATTTCAAAAGAGATGACATTATTAAGTCAACATTTTATGCAACACCCAACAGCGACAACCGTAGGTGTTTCTTTTGTGAATTATTTTCTGGAGGCCAATCGTGCAGGTTATTTGCAGGAAACAACACTTTTGAAGCTTCAGTTTATTGACAGCGAGTACAATAAAGGCGCTGATTGGGTTGGGGTGCTGTTTGCGGGATACAATGGGTTTGCAGCGATTCTCGCATTTTTGTTGCCTCTTCTCGCGCGATTTACCAACAGAAAGGTGGCGCACATGATTGCTTTACTATGTGGTGGTCTGGGATTGATTAGCATCTATTTTATTTCTAATCCAAATGTGTTGTTGGTGTCTATGGTAGGCGTGGGGTTTGCTTGGGCTAGTATTTTGTCGGTGCCCTATGCCATTCTAACGAAATCCTTGCCGTCTAATAAAATGGGAGTTTACATGGGCATATTTAACTTCTTTATTGTTATACCGCAAATTTTAGCGGCGAGTGTCCTAGGTTTTTTGGTCACGCACTTGTTCGATGGGCAGCCCATTTATGCCCTATTGCTGGGAGGTGTAACACTTATTCTCGCTGGACTACTGACACTGCGGGTAGAGGATTAGTCAAGCCGCTGTTCAAGTAGTTTCTGCAGGCAGCGGATTTCGGGTTTTAGCATAGTAGCACTTGTGATTGTTTTAAATCAACGTTTAGTTTGTCTCATTTTTCAATACGTGGTTATTCTGGTGATTACCATCACGCTAAATTTCGCCCGAGACCTTGCTAATGTCTGCTTTTAAATAGTACTTTTGTCTATATGGAAAATTATATCGTCTCCGCAAGAAAATACCGCCCGTTAACTTTCGAAAGTGTAGTGGGGCAACAACATATAACCAGTACGTTACGAACCGCTATTACCAGCAATAAATTGCCGCAAGCGCTCTTGTTTTGTGGGCCACGGGGAGTTGGTAAAACCAGCTGTGCTCGAATTTTTGCGCGCGAAATCAACAAGGCGAATGCCACAGAGGAAATTAAAGATGCGGATTTTGCATTTAATATTTTTGAGTTGGATGCAGCCTCCAACAACTCGGTTGACGATATCCGTAGTTTGGTAGAGCAAGTTCGATTTGCGCCACAGCAAGGTAAATACAAGGTATATATCATTGATGAGGTGCACATGCTTTCTACAAACGCCTTCAACGCTTTTTTGAAAACCCTTGAAGAGCCGCCACCCCATGCTATTTTTGTGTTGGCTACTACCGAAAAACACAAAATCATCCCAACCATCCTGAGTCGCTGTCAAATTTATGACTTCAAGCGCATCACGATCCAGGACATTGCGGAGCATTTAAAGTACGTGGCTGATCAAGAGGGTGTTGAAACAGAAGAGGAAGCCTTGCATCTCATTGCGAGAAAAGCAGATGGCGCACTGCGTGACGCGCTGTCTCTCTTCGACCGACTGGCGAGCTTTGGGTATGGCAAAATCACCTTTCAGGGGGTTGTAGAAAATTTAAATATCCTGGATTATGAATACTTCTTCAAAGCAACGGACTTAATCTTTGCGGCTGATGTTCACGGTTTAATGCTCTTGTATCGCGATGTGCTATCAGCAGGCTTCGAAGGGCAGCATTTTATCGCAGGGCTTGCCGATCACTTCCGAGATTTGTTGGTGGCAAAATCGCCGGCAACACTAGAATTACTAGAGGTAGGAGACGCCATTCGGGCCCGATATCAACAACAAGCAGCGTTGGCACCACTGCGGTTTTTAGTCCAAGGACTCAAGCTAGTGGGCGATTGTGACAAACAATACAAGGCGGCAACCAATCAGCGGTTGCATATCGAAATTTGCCTGATGCAGCTGGCAAATATGTTTGACACCTCCGAAGCTTCGGAGAAAAAAAAAATGAGCAACAACTAGCCCCCATCCCAAAATCGGATGCGCAACCACCACCCAGTCAATCGTCTGAGTACACCTCGCCAGCGGCACAAACTGCTGTTGTACAGGAGGAAGCTCCCCAGCCTATAGCGCCTGCTGCCGCTGTAGCCGCTACTCCTAGCATTTCTGCAAAAGAGCGTTTGGCGAATAAACTGAAAGGAAAGTCTAGCGCAAAGTCAACGGTTTCAGCTTTGTTGAAAGGCGAAGTAACTCCAACTGACATCCAGTCCTCGCAAGATAGGGATGATGCCGCGGAAGTAGGCGCAGACACGGCCACGTATGCCTCAACTATTGGGCAAGATCCTTTCACAATAGAAGCACTCATTGCGTTTTGGGATGGCTACGCAAACAAGTTGAAAGAATTGGGTAAGCCTATTGTTTCGAGTATTCTAGTTAGCGTTCGGCCCGAATTAACAGATGCGAATACACTCCACTTGATTTTTGATAACAAGATTCAACTCGAAAGATTTCAGGAAGAGGAAAAATCACTGGTGCAATTTCTTCGCACCTCTTTGAATAATAGGGATATAAATATTTCACACGAAATTATAGAAGGCACGGCACAAAAAGTGATTTTCTCATTGCAGGATCGCTACAACCACATGGTTACAAAAAACCCAGTAGTAGATCAGCTGAAAAAGCGTTTCAATATGACGTTGGATTAGATAATCTTGAGTCTGCTCCGAAAAGGATGATTTCAATCAAAATCGACGCGGAGGGGATTTTTGGACCGGAGCTAACTAATTGTTAGTGAGGATTCAAAAATCTCCCGACAAGTCAGCCTTTGGCAGAAAGGGA
>JAIULY010000266.1 GCA_022565875.1 Schleiferiaceae bacterium
AATTGGGCTACTGCACCACTAAAGCCTCCCCTACAAAGACAATTGATGTGCTCCTGAGTGGTCATGCCGTCTTGCGGATAAATATTATCCACCTCAGGGTCATAGTAATGACTACAGTCTGTTTGCTCATACGGCGCCCGCGTAGGTAACTGCATGTTCTGCAATTCTTGCAATGTGGGCACCACACCGCCCAAATCACCGTCCCACAAATTGAGGACGTCCATCAAATCCTCCAACACAATGTTGTTTTGCACTGCGGGTGGGTGTATGGGTATTATAGGGTCCTCACCGGGGGCTGCGTCTGTGTTGGGGTTGTACTGCCATTGCCACAGCTTACTGGCGATGCGTTGCCCGCCTGCGTAGTAGTGCTTGGAAACATCCGCGTATTCATCGTAAAACTTCACCACATAATTCCCGCTCACATACACCGTGTACGGATCCAACACGTGCTGCGTAGCGCCGAGCTGTTGGCCGTCTTCTGCGGTGTAGTCGTGTTTGAGGGATGCTTTCATGAGGCGTGTTCCGTTGGGGTCGTAAATGTAGTGATGTATGTCGTAAAATGCAACTTGATTTTCATTTAATTGGTGGTTGTTTTTAACGGCCCTTAAGCGGTCTTCGGGGTTTCCTCCAAAAGCGGTTTAATAATGAATAAGCTTAACGGCACTTCTCTAAGCCGTTATTATCAACTAAATCTCTAGGCCAAGAATCACCTGAGATGATGCTCTCCATATTTCTATTTAAATAATGAGTGTTTTCTTGAACTTTTTCCTTTAGTTTTTCAAAAGAAGAACCCTCAGGAGTTTTAATTCCCAAAAAGTTCACTTCGTTAATCAAATGTGAGTAAACGTATATCCAACAGGGTACCGTTCTACGCAGCAGCGTGGGTAATCTGTTTTTTACAGCTGTACAACCCCAACAAACTTTGTTACATTTGCTCCCTATTTCTTGTCATATAGCAGCGGTATGTGTTGCTGTTATAGGACACACCATAAAAACGATGGACCTATGAAAAAATTCGCACCTCTTTTTAGTTTGTTATTAATCACATTTGCTTGTAATCACATGGACAAAAGTCTATTAGAAGAACCCGTTGCTCCACAAATTCCTTATGTCCACAACGAACACGGGGTGGAGCGCCAAGACCCTTATTTCTGGATGCGCGACAGGGAAAACCCTGAAGTTGTTGCATATCTTGAAGCAGAAAACGCATACAGAGAGGCCGTTATGCAAGGAACAGAAGAACTGCAAAACACCATTTATCACGAAATTTACGGGCGCATCAAGCAAGATGACCAATCCGTGCCTTATGTGTTAAATGGCTATGAATATTACACACGCTACGAAAAGGGGGGCGAATATCCTATTTATTGTCGCAAAAAGACGACAGCGAATAATGTTGAAGAAATTATGCTTGATGTGAATGCATTAGCAAAAGGCTACAGCTATTATCAAATTGTGGGCTTGAATGTCAGTCCTGATAATTCCAAAGTGGCTTTTGGTGTAGATACCGTTGGGCGCCGGATTTATACGTTGCGCATTAAAGACCTCAATACAGGAGAGTGGCTACCAGAAGAGCTGCCCTATGCTACGGGAGGCTCTGCTTGGGCTGCCGACAGCAAAACATTGTTTTACACACAAAAGGATATTCAAACACTTCGTTCCCATCGCATTTATCGCCATGTTCTTGGTCAAGAAGCCGTGGAGAATACGCTGATTTTTGAAGAGACAGACGACACCTTTTCGACATTTGTGTACACCACGAAGAGCAAGGCGTATGTTGTGATAGGTTCGTCGAGTACTGTTAGTAATGAGTACCGCGTCTTACCAGCGGATCAACCGCAGGGCTCATTTGCTGTATTTGAACCCAGAGCGCGCAATTTGGAATATGGCATCAGTCATTTTGATGGCCATTGGTACATCCGCACCAATTTAAACGGGGCAACCAATTTCAAACTAATGAAATGCCCCGACAATGCCACAGGAAAACAACATTGGGTAGATGTGATTGCGCATCGAGATGATGTTTTATTGGAGGGTATGGAGTTGTTTCGCAACTATTTAGTGCTAGAAGAGCGCAAAAACGGACTACTACAAATTCGCATTCAAGAGTGGAGTACAGGCAATGAGCATTACCTACCATTCGATGAAGAGACGTATACCGCAAGCACGGGCGCAAATCCGGAGTTTGATTCCGAGTACCTTCGTTACAGTTACACCTCCATGACCACACCAAGTTCTGTGGTGTCTTATCACATCCCCACGAAAGAAAAAACCATATTGAAGCAGCAAGAGGTTGTGGGAGGCTACGACGCGACACAATACGAAAGCAAACGGATATGGGCGAAAGCGAGTGATGGTACAGCCGTTCCCATTTCGTTAGTTTACAAAAAAGGCATGGAGAAAAACGGTCAAAACCCCACGTTGCTATACGGCTACGGAAGTTATGGCGCCACCATTGACCCGACGTTTAGCGTGAGCCGCTTGAGTTTGCTTGACCGCGGATTTGTTTTTGCCATAGCGCACATTCGAGGAGGCGAGTATTTGGGTAGGCCTTGGTACGAAGACGGCAAATTGCTCAACAAGCGCAATACATTTACGGATTTTATAGCCTGTGGCGAACATCTTATTGCAACAGGTTTTACCAGCAAAGAGCAGTTGTTTGCGATGGGAGGTAGTGCAGGCGGATTGTTGATGGGAGCGGTACTAAACATGCGACCCGATTTGTTTCGTGGTGCAGTTGCACAAGTCCCTTTTGTAGATGTGGTTACCACGATGTTTGACGACCAGATTCCACTCACCACGGGCGAGTACGATGAATGGGGCAATCCCAACAACCGCGAGTACTTTGATTACATGCTCAGCTATTCCCCCTATGACAATGTAAAAGAACAAGAGTATCCGGCGTTGCTAGTCACTGCTGGTTTTCACGACAGCCAGGTACAATACTGGGAGCCCGCCAAATGGGTTGCCCGCTTGCGCGAAATGCGTACCAACAAAGAGCCGTTGTTGTTTTATTGCAACATGGAAACTGGACACAGTGGGGCATCAGGGCGTTTTCAGGCCATCAAAGAAATTGCGATGGAGTACGCTTTTTTAATCGATTTGAGCAACGAGAAATAGAATTACCCATCCCTTTCAGAAACTTAACTCAAGTGAAAAGCGACTTGATGCGTGTTTTTGATTCGAGTACCGGACATTTAGAGAGCGTCTGCCCTGCTGTATCAACGAGCAAAAGTTGGTTGGTAAAGTTTTATGATAGACGCGTTTTGACGCAATTAGAATTTGTTGCTGCTTTAGAAGTGGCAACAAATTTTAATTTGAAGCTTGGGGGGATATAAGATTGATTAGCGTGCCGATTTTATTATACGCTTATCTCCAAATGGACTACATTTTTGGAAACATCCGCATATTAATTTAGTGAGGAGATGGGCATTGGCGTTCTTACTTTTTTGTGAAGACCAGAGTCGGATTTTATTATACGCTTATCTCCAAACGGATTACATTTTTGGAAA
>JAIULY010000267.1 GCA_022565875.1 Schleiferiaceae bacterium
CTGAAATTTCTTTTTTTTTATTGGAGCATTTGTTGCTTCAAGAAGAGCCAAATTTGTAAGATTTGAATTTGGAGGAGGTTGCTATTTTCTCAAAGGTTGGAAATGTACTGATTTTTGGCAGCACGACATTGGTTTTTGGTGATTTTTTGATGGGGGATTGGGGGGGGTGTAAAAAAAATGAAACTTGTGGGTTGAATGAAGAAGTTATTATACGCTTATCACCAAAAGTATTACATTTATAATTCGTTCAGAGGACAAAACTTCTTAGTATAAGCCAGAAGAGAAAGCTCGCTGCGCCTTTTGAATTCTTACATTTTGGTAATAAGCGTATATAAACCAAAGAGCTCGAAACGAAGAATAATCAGTCTATTATTGCCAGCAAAACCAAATAGTTATAGAAATTACACACAGAAAAATAACGCTCTACCACCCTAAACAATTTCAATTGTCCTCCAGGCCATTCGTTAACTTTAGTAATTTTACTCCTAACGCACTTATGTACTTCAAAATTCCTATATTTTTTTATAGCAAATTTACTCGGGTGCTCCGCCAGGGATGGAGCGGAAAGCCCACAGGAGGGCAACTTGCCGGAACGCGAGCGGAGGAGGCTGAGAGGCACGAGCAGACCCCGCACGCCGCAGTGCCGGCAGGCGTCCCGACGAGGACTTGGAGTGACAGCCCGGCCGGCGGCATAAGGATAAAAAAATACCTGAAATTCGCCTTGTTATTCGTTTGTTGTGCTACCTTTGTGATGCATGAAGGCATTGCACATAAATACTCTTAAGGTAGTCAATTTCAAGAATTATTCTGATGGCGCATTAGAATTTAGCGACAAAATCAATTGTTTTGTTGGTAATAATGGTGTAGGTAAAACCAATTTGTTGGACGCCATCCACTATTTGTCATTAACCAAAAGTTATTTTAATCCTATTGACGCTCAAAATGTTCGTCATGAAGCCCCTTTTTTTGTGGTTGAATCTGATGTTGTTAAAAACGGGCAACCCGAACACATTTTTTTAGGGGTGCAGAAAGGCCAGCGCAAAGTATTGAAGCGAAATCAGAAAGAGTATAGCCGATTGGCCGAGCACATCGGTTTTATGCCTGTGGTAATGATAAGTCCGAGCGATCGTGATTTGATACACGAAGGCAGTGAGACCCGCCGTAAATTTTTGGATCAGCTTATTAGTTTGACAGACGCATTGTATCTTGCGGATTTAATGCAATACAACAAGGTCTTGAGTGCGCGCAATGCTTTGTTGAAACATTTTGCGGCCACAGGAAATTTTGATGCTGAAACACTTGAAATTTACAACATTCAATTAACGGATAAAGCTGCAAGTATTCACCAAAAGCGAAAAGAAAATATTGCTGTGTTGCTGCCACAATTGCTACATTATTACACAAAAATAAGTGGTGGTAAGGATGCAATAGGTTTGCAGTACAGCAGTCAGCTAGATGTGGCGCCGCTACCAGAGTTGTTGCAGCAACGCTTACAAAAGGACCGTGCCTTGCAGTACACAACGGTTGGAATACACAAAGATGATTTAGAAATAACTTTGGGTGAATTCCCCTTGAAAAAAATGGGATCGCAGGGACAACAAAAATCGTTTTTGATTGCGTTAAAATTAGCGCAATTCGATTTTATACGCGACAAAACTGGCTATAAACCGATTTTATTACTTGATGATATTTTCGATAAGCTGGACGAATACCGCGTAGCTGCCTTGATTGCTTTGGTGAACGAGCACCATTTTGGACAAATATTTATAACCGACACCCATGCCGATCGGACTCGAGATTTGGTGAAAACAATAAACGAAGACTCAAAAATTTTCCACATAGATGAAGCGAATACCATCCAGACGATCTAGTAAAGAAGTGAGTATCGGTAGTGCAATTCAAGCTTTTTTAAAAGAATCGGGATTAGATATCAAAATGCAAGAAGCTCAATTGAGTTCGTATTGGGACCAAGTATTGAGCGGGAGTGTAGCAAGTGCTACACAGTCCTTAAAGGTGAAAGATGGTGTTTTGGTGGTGCGATTGGAATCGAGTGTGGCACGAAAAGAATTGTTGCTGCGAAAAGCGGAGGTGATTGCAGCGTTGAACGAGAAGATGGGTTTTTCTTATCTAACTGACATACGTGCTTTTTAGATGCAGTCAAATATAAATAGTGTTTTGGTTTTTTGTGGCGCCGGTAGGGGTGCCAAGCCTATCTATGCCAACGCTGCATATGCTTTTGGAAAGTTGCTAGCTGAAAACCACATTCGCGTCATTTATGGCGGCGCCAAAATCGGTTTGATGGGCCAATTAGCTGCAGGAGCTTTAGAACATGGAGGCAAGGTGACCGGGGTCATTCCGACCTTTTTGAAAACTAAAGAAGTGGCTCATGACCAACTTACTCAGCAAATAGAAGTATCTTCTATGCATGAGCGGAAGCTTAAAATGCACGCTTTGTGTGACGCCATAGTTGCTTTACCCGGTGGGGTAGGGACATTTGAAGAACTGTTTGAGAGCATTACTTGGGCGCAATTAGGACTGCACAAAAAGCCGATAGGATTGTTAAATGTTAACAGTTTTTTCACGCCGTTAGAAACACTGCTGCAAACGATGCAGAAAGAAGGTTTTATTGGTGCTGTAAATCGACAATTGGTTTGTCTATTGCAAGAACAGGAGCAAGTACTGGCGCATTTACAGACGTATGCTCCTCCAGTTGTAAGGCAATGGATACAGGAAATGGAGTCCTAGTTAGATGTAAAATCCATGTGAAACCCTTTTGCTAGATATGTTACAGCGGAAAATAGATGAACCTTAGAGGTGGCGCATCGGTACTTTTGTAACTAAAAATAATATCGTTATTTTGAGCCACCATTCAAAAGAGAAAAATTGCCACTTTAGAATTGTTTAAAATATGAGAAAGTTTGTATTAATACTTTTAGTTGCGTTGTTCAGTGCAACGGGCTATGAAGCTTCCGCCACCCATACTTATGGTGGAGAGATTACATGGATTTGTGATCAGGACCCGAATTCCCCCACGTTTGGGCAGTTCCGGTTTTTCCTGTATTTGTTTCGCGATTGTTCGCCTAACACCGCTACATTGGGAAATAACTATACCATAAACACGAATGCCCCTGGAGGTAACATTCCCGTAACGCGTATTAGCCAGTCTGATGTGTCTCCTACCTGCGCCGTTGGGACAGGCGGAAATATCGTTTGTGGTTCTGCGCCACCTAGTGGTTATACAGGTACAAATGGCAAGGGCCCAATAGAGTTGCACGTGTATCAGAGTACGTGGCGCACCATGGCCGGCACCCCACCAGCAACAGGTTGGCAATTCACCTGGTCGCTTTGCTGTAGACCAACAAACGTTTTAAATTTAACCAACTCAAGTGGCCAACAACATACCCTCCGTGCATTTATGTATCCCTACAATCCCGGAGGTGGTGCTGCATCAACAAGCCCTTGTTTTGATAGCTCACCTACCTTCTTAGAGCCACCAAGTTTGATTA
>JAIULY010000268.1 GCA_022565875.1 Schleiferiaceae bacterium
AATAAATTCGATTTCCTTTTCCCCGGTCAAATCCCTATTGCTGTTGCGGCAAAATTGGAAATATCTCAAGACCAAAAGACTAGAAAACATTCGAAAAGTCTATAGAAATAACTCTAGGAAAAATAATTTACATGAAGAACATTAGACACAAACTATGAAAAAGCAAAATTTAAAATACACTAATTAAAAATAAGCACAAAAAATCTGTATTTTTACTTTTTAAAGACTAAAGTAAACATCACCTCTTTGGTAAGTCTATCAAAAGAAATGTTACCCGTGATTTCATTATTATCGAGCAGCAATTTCACAATTTGTAAACCGAGGTGTGTATTAGAGCGAAGGGTTTTAAAGTGAGGCGCACCCAAGATAGAAGAATTAATATGCGCAATCTTCTCTTCTTGTGCTAGGGTTGATATATTTTTAATGGTCAGGACAAATTCATCGTTAACAGATTGCCAACTAGCAATCTGCAATTGGCTGTTTTCTGCTCCATATTTAATGGCATTGTCAATCAAATTTCTGAAAATAGTTTCTAAATCTATTTTGTTGGCAACAACAACGCTTTGTTCACTCAAAGAAAAATGCGGCGTAATTTTTTTCCGCAACAGTGAACCATTATACAGCTGCATCAATTCTTTGAAAATGGGCGCAACTTCAACCATCTCCTTTTGTACGTGTATTTGTTGTGCCCTACCCCAATGAAGAAAATTCTCTACTAATAATTTAAGGCTTCTCCCCGTTGCATCAACCTCCTCTGCAATCTTCTTTACTTTTTGCGTTTCGCCAATTTCGTGAAAGTAAATCATACTCTCCGCCAAATTTTGATACGAAAAAATAGGCCCTCGTAAATCATGAGCTATCACGGTAAATATTAAATCTCTATTTATCAACAACTCTTTCAAAGCTTTACGTTGTTTCCTCAACTTCCTCAAGGCAAATCCCAAAGCTGTAAGCACTACTAAAATCACCACTTGAAGACCGCTTATTAGGTAGATTGTCTTTCTATCTATTATGGACTTTTCTACCAATTGCTTTATTTTTTCCTCTTTGCGATTTAACTCGAGTAAAGCCGCGTACTTCACTGTAATTGCTTTCTGCTTTTCAATATCTAATACCTGCTTTATGCTATCGGTTTGATTCCGGAATTGAATAGCATCTTCAAAAGCCCCAAGTTTTTCGAATACATAAGCTTGTCCAGAGAAGCTTCCCAACAAAAATGCATCTGCTGGCAATTGATTGCGTTTGTAAAACTCAATATTCTCTTTAAAAAGCAAACTAGCAGCCTCAATGGAGTCATTCATCAACAGGGCAAACCCTAGACTATTTTTGTATTTATGTAAAAATGCTATACTACAATCGTTTTCTAAATCGGCTAAAATGGCTCTAAAATGCTGCGTAGCTTTTTCTGGATTGTAATGCTTTCCACTCAAATATCGCATTCCCATAAATTCGTTGTAAAGACTCCAACCACGAAAATACTTAGGCATCTTTTCTAAAAGACTGTAAACTCCATCAATAAGTTCTCGCTCTTTATCGTCTTCCAAATCCCATCCCGATTGCATGGCATCAATAAGGTATAGTAGAGCGCCTGTTAATTGATCTTCTGGAAGTGAAGCTTCTTGGCTAATGCCCAACATTTCCTCAAAAAAGTTTCGATGCTGAATTTTGTAGTCTTCAAATGCATCAGCAAAATTTTTGTGGAAATACCCTAGCAAATAAGCAGCTCGTATAAGTCCACTTGTGTCATTGGTTTCTCCAAAAAAATTATAAACTTTGTTTAGAGTATTTAATTTACCCACCGGGTCATTGGTAAATTCTCCCCGTAAATTTAAAATGATGTAATCGTACATAATTTTTCCAAACGGATAATCCAACGTTTCAACAAGCTCTCTGATTTCAGCAGTATCTTTTCCTGCTTTATGACAAAAGGATCTGCTCAACTCCAACCGAATTAATTGGTCGGCATATTGAACGGTGTTGGCGCGCGACTGATAAACAAGTGATTCTGCTTTTTCTATATTATCAAACAAGGGATAAAAATCTCCATAGCTTGTGGCTTTTGCTATGCCTAAATAAAAAACGAAAGCCCAAACCCAAATTAACCTACCCAATAATTTTTGATTGTTTTTCATTCGGAAAAAAATTGTAAAAACTAAAGACAAGAACCTCATCCTACTGCCATTTAATTATCTCAAACCAAGTGTTCAATGGCCTTTACAAACCGTAAAGCACTGCTAAATTTTGCAATTCAATGACATTGCTAATTTGCAACTTTTCGAAAGCCTTGGCTTTATGTGTACTTACAGTAGATGGCTTCAGATTAAAAGCAAAACAAATTTCATTGGTGCTCATTCCCTCAAGAATTTTGGAAATAATTTCAAATTCGCGAGCACTTAGTCGATCAAATGGAGAAACCGTTTGCCCATCTGCCAAATCATCAAAAAGAATGTCTTTCAAAGTATTTGAAATGTATTTCTCACCTGCTAATACTATTTTTATCGCCTTTAGTATCTCTTCTGGTGTCGCTGATTTATTCAAATAACCTTTCGCGCCAAGTTTTAAAGCTCGAGCTCCATAAATGGCTTCTGGCATCGAAGAATACACCAATATGGCGGTTTTTGGAGAGTTTAATTGTATCGGCTTCAAAATACTCAAATCGTCAAAGCCTTCCATTTTTATATCAACTATTACCAAATCAATAAAAGTGTCTTTTTTAATTTCCTTCAAGAAAAAGTCTTTTGTTTCACAACTAACTAGAGTAGCATTTGTAAAATTCAGCTTAATTAACCGTTCTACACCAAACAATATGAGTGGGTGGTCGTCGATGTGTACTATTTTCATTCCCTTGTGTTATTTGTGCCAAAGATAACTTAGATTAATTGTGCCTATGTAGAAAAATTTCTAGGTTTGCTTAAGCGAAATAAATCCTTCTTCTTATAGTATCATTCAAGTTCTATATTTGCCCCAAAACCCATTTCCATGGAAGACATAATCTCAAGAACACCCCTTATCACGAATGATGCGGCAGTTTTCGGTTTGTTGATGGCCTTGCTCATGCTTATTTTTAAAACAGCAACCGATGTGCGCTTTAGTAAATTTTACAAAATCATTCCCGCACTGTTGTTGTGCTATTTTTTACCTTCCTTGTTCAGTACATTGGGGATCATTTCGCCTGGCTGGATTGAGTTTGATGCGGCCATTACTCACTTAACCAACCTCGGACATGCTGTTTCCCATATAGATACTATTGCGGCATTAAAACAGTTTGTAGCTGAAAATCCGGGATTAGAAAGCGAATTAAAACCCTTTATCAAAAAATCACAACTGTACTTTATGGCCTCGCGGTACCTGTTACCGGCAAGTTTGATTTTGCTGACGCTCAGCATCAATTTAAAAGCCGTATTCAAGTTGGGGCCAAAAGCGTTGACCATGTTTTTTGCGGCAACATTTGGTATCATCATCGGTGGACCTTTGGCGATTCTTATCT
>JAIULY010000269.1 GCA_022565875.1 Schleiferiaceae bacterium
AAGTGAATGATGCAGTTCAACCAAAGTTTCCTTTTGGACAAATTACGCAAGGCATACAATTGCAACGGCCTGCTGATGAGGTTTTTATTGATACGAGCTGGTTTGGCGTCAGTACGCAACTTGTAGGAGTGACGCTTTGGATGGATTCCTTGTTGGAAGTGACTGAGACAATGGAGATTGATTATGTCCTTTATTTTCAATCTGTTCCTAGGGATACGCTCAAGTTGCGACTGTTGCCTCCTCATAAAGAAAAATACACGTACGAAGAATACAATTCAAACAACCAATTGAAACTCTACAGGGTGCATGCCGTTACGGCTTTTGGTAATGTTTTTGAAATCAGTGGGGTGCATAAAATGAGTGGTGATGTGCCTCTAAAACGTTTTGTTTTGCTTTCTGGCAATAAAGATTATTTTTATCATACTGATGCTTTTAGGTTTCATTGGTTTGAAACTTCTTTTCTGTTTGCGCCGATTCGATTCCGGCCAACCCAAGGAATAGAAGGACCTACTTCAACTCTAGTAAATTTTAGTAGTCTGCTGCTTAATCTCGATTTTTTGGGGATGAAGAGTCAACGGTACTACCGCAGTGGTGAGGTGTCGAACTATAAATTTGCTTTTGGACTCTTCGGTGGCCCTACGGTCCACTCGGTGTTTGTGGCTGATGACGAGGACGACCGCAATGTTTTGAGCTTTTCGTGTGGTTTGAGTGTCACGTATGCCATCAACCATGTTCATTTTTATTTTATTCCTTTTGGGGTGGATTTTTTACCTTCTTTGTTGCATAGCAATAATGACGCGCTGCGGAAACCGTATATGGCTTTTGGAATTGGATTGAGTCCACAGCTGTTTAGACGACGTATGTAATGCTGCGTTTCTGGTAGGGTTTGAGAACGGTGTTGCGCGAGGGACTGTAGGGGATAGCCCGGAGGGGGCGGGCCGATATGGAGTAGCCCCAAAAAAGCGACCACCGGAAGCTCTTTTTGGGGTGTACGGAATACGGCACGCCACCGAGGACTAGGACCGAAAGGCCCGACCCCCGGCACCCAATGCCGGGGGACGCGCCCAAGTAAAAAGCCTCTGAATACGCCTACTGACGACCATTGCTTTTTGAAATTGAAAAAAAACGGATTTTTGGGCGGTGCCTTTGGGGTAGAATGTTGATATTTGTCAGCCATGAATGTGGGGTGCTCCAGAAGTTTTTTTAGTTGGTGCGCTGCTGCTATTCGCTTTTTGACTTTGAAAAATGACCTATGAAATCGCTCACTACTACTTTGCTTCAGCTGGAAATGGCTTATGCAACCCGCCCCGGGCAACGCATTTTTGTTACGGGTAATCACCCTCAGTTGGGTGCTGGTGACCCGCAAAGGGCCCTACCGCTTTTGTTTTTGGATGCGCAACATTGGGGCGTGGAGGTGCCATTAGCACTCAACAAAAAGTTCGTGCTCAACTATTCGTATTTTGTGTTGCATGAGGATGGAAGTCGCAGCTTTGAAGGGGGGCTGCAAAAGCAAGTGGTGCTGCACCCTGGTGATCGTGTTTATTCTAAAGACACATGGATTACTGCTAGTTGGATGCAAAATGCGCTAACCACAGCTCCTTTTCGCGACGTTTTTTTTAAAAATGATTTTGTAAAAGACAAAGCGCTAAAGCAACCGCCAACGAGCAATACTTTTTTTCGAGTGGCGGCACCTGGTTTGGGAGCACAGTTTTCTGTTGGGCTTTTGGGTAACCACACTGCTATTGGTGCGTGGGATTTGGACAAGGTAATTCCGATGCAAAAAGATGGCGCCGGTTCTTGGACCGTGGCGGCAACGCTTCCTGCTGACGCTTTTCCGATTGCCTATAAATACGTGATTATCAATAAAAAATCTCGGAAACTTGTGGCCTTTGAAGACGGTGATAATCGCTGGTTACATGGGCCTTCCGCAGCGTTGAAAGCGGTGGCTCAAGATGGGTATGTTCGCCTACCTCCCAAGCTATGGCGTGGTGCGGGTGTGGCCATTCCGGTTTTTAGCTTGCGCACCAATGACCGATATGGAGTAGGGACTTTCACGGATTTAGTGCCCTTTGTGGATTGGGCAACATCGGTTGGCTTGCAATTGATACAGTTGTTGCCGGTGAATGATACCACAGCCACACATACCTGGACGGACTCGTATCCGTATGCGGCTATTTCTGCGTTTGCCCTGCACCCGCTTTATGCCGATGTGCACGAAATTGCCCAGTTTATGGGAGTGACCTTGTCAAAAGGCACCCTTAAACAACTCGCTAAAAAACAACATCCGCTAGACCCTGTGGATTACGAGGCTGTGACCAAAGCAAAACAGGTCGCGCTGCGCGAGGTATTTGCAGCGCATACCACTATCTTGGAAAAGGATACGGCTTATAAAGCTTTTGTGAAGGCCAATACCAATTGGCTATTTGCCTATGCGGCTTTTTGTTTTTTTCGCGATCAATACGGTACGGCTGTTTTTGTAGATTGGCCAACTAATCAGACGTATGACGAGCAGGCGTTGAAAAAGCTTCTAAAGAAGGACCCTGACTTTGGTGCTGCAATAGCCTATCATTATTTTGTGCAATATCACCTCGATAGACAGTTGCAACAGGCGCACGAGTATGCCAAGGCAAACGGTGTTGTTTTTAAGGGCGATTTGCCAATAGGGATCTACCGGCATAGTGCTGATGCTTGGCAAAACCCAGCGTTATATCACATGAATAGACAAGCGGGGGCGCCGCCTGATGATTTCGCCATCAAGGGGCAAAATTGGGGCTTTCCTACCTATAACTGGGAGCGCATGGCTGCTGATGACTTTTTGTGGTGGCAACGGCGATTTGCTCAGATGCAACGCTATTACGATGCATTTAGAATAGATCATATTTTGGGCTTTTTTCGAATTTGGAGCATTCCCATGCATGCGGTTGAAGGCATTATGGGCTTTTTTGAACCGGCACTACCGGTGGCGCTGCACGATTTTGCCGAGCGGTACATTGCATTTGATTACCAACGTATGGTGCAACCGCACTTAACAGCAGATTTTCTGCAATTGCGCTTTGGAAAAGATGCGGAAAAAATTGCTGCCCACTTTATGGTTGAACGAGCGGATGGCACCTTTGCATTACAAGCGGAATTTGACACGCAACAAAAAGTGGCCGCGTATTGCGCCCAGCACAACGCATTCGCATCCTTCCAAGAAGGGTTGTTTGATTGCATTAGCAATGTCCTTCTCTTTGAAGCGCCCGATGGAACGGGGCAACATTTCCATTTCCGGTTCAATATGCAACACACTTATAGTTTTCAACAATTGCCCCTGCATTTGCAATCGAGTTTAAAGGCGTTGTATGACGATTATTTCTATGTCCGTCAAGATGCGCTTTGGCGGAATGAAGCGCTGCAAAAATTACCGCGCTTGAAGTTTGCCACGTCGATGCTTGTTTGTGGCGAAGA
>JAIULY010000270.1 GCA_022565875.1 Schleiferiaceae bacterium
CTAAGGATTTGTTCGGTATTTTTTTCGAAAA
Organism: Schleiferiaceae bacterium; assembly: GCA_022565875.1. GTDB lineage: Bacteria > Bacteroidota > Bacteroidia > Flavobacteriales > Schleiferiaceae > JAIULY01. Next base: position 32 of record JAIULY010000270.1, read on the forward strand.
AGGAATGCCAACTTTAAGCAGGAAGTATTATTCTGAAAAATACCAATACTGTCGGCATAGCGTTGTGTTTTTTGAGTCAACAAGTAAGACTCATGGTTATCTAGGTTGTTGAGAAATAATAGGGGGTGGAGCTGTCTTGACCTAATTTGGGTTTGAGTCCAACTAGTTCGTTTTTGCTACTAGGTAGACCTGACTGCTTTAGGTTGTTTCATGTTTGAAGGAAAAGATGAATACTAAATAAAAAAAAACGACTGAATTACAATGAATTACAGTCGTTTTTTGTTTTTTGCATGTCACTTTGTCAAGACAGCTTTTTGCTCAAGTCTTCCACATATGCTTTAAACTGTTTATCTGTCTCTGAAAGATTGGCTACAGTTCTACAAGCGTGTAATACGGTAGCGTGGTCTTTATTGCCGCATTGTGCTCCAATAGCTGCTAAGCTGTTCTTTGTGAGTTGTTTCGAGAAGTACATAGTCAATTGACGCGCCTGCACTACTTCGCGCTTTCTGGTTTTGCTCTTGATCAGTTCAATGGGCATGTTGAAGTAGTCACACACAATTTTCTGTATGTAGTCAATGGTGATTTCTTTGGTGTTGGTTTTTACAAACTTTTTCACCATCTGTTGGGCCAATTCAACAGTGATTTTCTTTTTGTTGAGCAGCGATTGCGCCAAAAGGGAATTCAACGCACCTTCTAATTCGCGAACGTTGGAATTGATACTATAAGCCAAGTATTCAATGACATCTGTTGGTAATTCAATGCCATCGTTGTAAGTTTTTCGTTCAAGGATAGCGATGCGCGTTTCGAGTTCAGGCACTTGTAAGTCTGCAGAAAGTCCCCATTTCAAGCGACTTAAAACACGTTGCTCCATACCTTGCAAGTCCACAGGAGCTCGGTCTGAGGTGAGGATAACTTGTTTGCCGTTTTGATGAAGGTAATTGAAAATCTCAAAAAAGATATCTTGTGTTTTTTCTCTTCCTGCAAACGATTGCACATCGTCAATGATTAAACAATCGATCATTTCATAAAAATGCACAAAATCATTGCGGGTGTTGTTCCGTGTGCTGTGCATGAATTGTTGTGTAAACTTTTCAGCAGAAACATACAAAACTGTTTTTTCAGGGTATTTGTCTTTAATACCGATACCAATAGCATGTGCTAGATGTGTTTTTCCAAGACCTACACCGCCGTATAACAATAATGGGTTGAATGATGTGCCGCCTGGTTTTTCTGCCACAGCGTAACCTGCAGAGCGCGCCAGTCGATTGCAATCCCCCTCAATAAAGTTATCAAAAGTGTAATTCGGATTCAGTTGCGATTCAATCTGCAGCTTCTTCAATCCCGGTATCACAAACGGATTTCGAATACTCGAGTTGTCCGTTGGGACATTTAAGGGATTGTTTTTAATAGCACCTCGGTTAGCACTTGGAATTTTAACCGTAACCGGATTGTTGTTTCCGTAGGTGTTTTCCATGACTATAGAATATACCAAACGCGCGCCTTCCCCTAGCTCGCGTCTTATTGCCATGCGCAATAAGTCGATATAATTTTCTTCTAGCCATTCAAAGAAAAACTTACTCGGAACTTGAACGCTCAAAACCGCCCCTTGCAACTTCAGGGGTTTTATCGGCATGAACCAAGTTTTGTAGTTTTGAATGGAAATATTGTCCTTTATAAATGCTAGACAATTATTCCAGACGGATGTGGCTGTTACTTCCATCAATTGAATTTAATTGTGTATGTTGTTTGTTGTGTGATGCATCCGGTGGAGAAACGTTGCTGCTTTGGACGATCATTTCGATGGTGCAAAAGTGTGCATAAAAAAGTGATAAAAAAAAAGTTTAGGGTATTGAATTTTCCCTTTTTTTGTTCGATATTACAACCCGAAGTACATTCAGAATGTACTTAATTTAATTATCTAAAACACTATTTTTGAATATGTTAATTATTGATGAGTGCCAAGTACGCGTGCGATACGCAGAAACAGACCAAATGGGCGTGGTTTACCATGGTGACTACGCACAATACTTTGAAATTGGTAGGGTAGAGCTGATGCGAAAACTCGGATCTACCTATCGAAAAATGGAGGAAGATGGCGTCATGCTTCCTGTCTTAAAATTGGAATTGAAATACATACGCCCAGCAAAATATGATGATTTGTTGACCATTGAGACGGTGGTGAAGGAAACACCAAACACGCGATTGCGATTTCATCACCGCATTTTTAACGCCGAAAAAACACTGCTTACTACCGGATTGGTAGAATTGGTTTTTGTGAATATCTCGACCGGACGCCCCATTATGGCACCTGTTGATTTTGTTGAAAGATTGTCTAAATTTGACTTGGATTTAAAAAAAACGTGATTTAGAAAAATTTCTATGGAGGATTATGGGAAGGTCTTGCTTGTAGCAATGCCGCTTTTTTTGGTTTTGATTATTTTGGAAAAACTCTACGGTGTGTTCAAGAAACGCGATAGTGTTCCTCTCGATGATGCCATGAGTTCCATTTTTTCGGGAATCTCCAATGTTACAAAAGATGTCATAGGACTAGGTTTTGTTGTTTTGTCTTATGAATTTCTAGTGGGCCATTTGCGTATTTTTGACATACCGAATACTGTTTTGGCTTACGTTATTGCTTTTGTGGTTATCGATTTTTACGGATATTGGTCGCATCGTTGGTCGCATCAAATCAATTTCTTTTGGAACAAACATGCCATTCATCATTCTAGTGAGGAGTTTAATTTGGCTTGTGCACTCAGACAGCCGATTTCTTCTTTTGTCAATTTATTCACCTTCCTTTTAGTCCCGGCAGCTCTATTTGGTGTGCCCGCTCAAGTAATTGCGGTTACGCTTCCCATCCACCTATTCCTCCAGTTTTGGTACCACACCCGCCACATCAGTAAATTGGGAATTTTAGAATACATATTTGTCACGCCCTCTCATCATCGTGTGCATCATGCCATTAATAAGGAGTACTTAGATAAGAACCACAGTCAAATCTTTATTGTGTGGGACAAATGGTTTGGGACGTTTCAAGAAGAACTTCCAGACGTGCCTCCCGTGTATGGCATTACCCGGCCGGCAAATACTTGGAATCCCATCAAAATCAATTTTCAACACCTGAAACTTTTGATGGAAGATGCATGGCGGGCCTCTAGTTGGAAAGATAAACTCCGCATCTGGTTTATGCCTACAGGTTGGCGACCGGATGGCTTTGAAGAGCGCTATCCTGTTCCTAAAATTGAAAATCCTTATCACTTTCAAAAATATCGCCCGGCTCTAGGTGTGAAGATTCAATACGCTTCATTGACCCACATGTTGATTTTGCTCTTGTTCTTAACCTATTTATTTTCTAATCTCGGTACTTTTAATGTAGCGGATTTAATGATTTACGGCGTTTACATCTTC
>JAIULY010000271.1 GCA_022565875.1 Schleiferiaceae bacterium
CAAGAACTCAAGGATAAGACCAAAAAGACAGGAGAAAAGCGACAGGGTGGCGAGCTAATTTTTGAGTGGGATGATTGAGTCTGTTTAACTACCGACATTCAACTTCTAGGCTGCTGAAATAGTTTGCCGCAGAATTGCCGCGGGGTATGGCTGTTTTCAAGACAAGGCAGGTAAGAAGCATTGAAGAGAGAGCTCTTACAACCATTACAAAAAAAGCCACTTCCCAGTAATGAGAAGTGGCCTTATAAACAGCAAAATTTTTATCAATTAAATAACGCCTTGATCCATCATGGCATTCGCCACTTTCATAAATCCGGCGAGGTTAGCACCTTTTACGTAATTTACAGAACCGTCTTCTTCCGTTCCGTAGGTAACGCATGCGGTGTGGATACTTTGCATGATATCTTTCAATTTGGCATCCACTTCCTCACTTGACCAGCCGTAGCGCATAGAGTTTTGTGACATTTCCAAACCAGAAGTGGCAACACCACCTGCGTTTGACGCCTTACCAGGAGAGAACAGCACCTTAGCGTGCTCAAAAGCTTCTATTGCGTCTGGTGTACTGGGCATGTTGGCACCTTCTGCAACAAACTTCACACCTTTTGCAATGAGTGCTTTGGCTTCTTCGCCATTCAATTCATTTTGAGTTGCGCATGGCATAGCACCGTCTAATTGTGTGTTAACGGCCCATGGGCGTTCGTTCTCGTGAAACTCACAACCAAAGTGATCGGCGTACTCTTTGATGCGACCGCGACGCTCGTTTTTCAACTCCATCAAGAAAGCAAGTTTCTCGGCGTCGATGCCGTCTTTATCGAAAATGTATCCAGAAGAATCAGACGCCGTAACAACCTTTGCACCGAGCTCTGTAGCTTTTTGAATCGCAAACTGAGCCACATTACCAGAGCCAGATACAGCAATGACTTTACCGTTGAGGTTGTCACCAATATGGTTGAGCATGTTTTGAGAGAAATACACAACGCCATAGCCTGTAGCTTCTGGACGGATAAGTGAACCACCCCATTCTGCGCCTTTACCAGTAAGTACACCAGTAAACTCATTTCTCAAACGACGGTATTGGCCAAACATGTAGCCGATTTCTCGTTTGCCAACGCCGATGTCGCCAGCTGGTACGTCCGTGTCTGCGCCAATATGTTTGCTCAATTCAATCATGAAACTTTGGCAAAAACGCATAATTTCATTGTCTGTTTTGCCTTTTGGGTCAAAATCAGCACCGCCTTTTCCACCACCCATGGGCAATGTGGTCAATGCGTTTTTGAAAATTTGCTCAAAACCCAAAAACTTTAGGACACTCAGGTTTACAGAGGGGTGAAAACGCAATCCGCCTTTGTATGGGCCAATTGCTGAATTGAATTGTACTCGGAACCCCCGGTTTACCTGGGGAGCACCAGCATCATCAACCCATGGTACACGGAAAATGATAACCCGCTCGGGTTCTACGATGCGCTCTAAAATGTTAGCCGCCTTCATCTTTGGATTTCCTTCCACAATAGGAAGTACGGACTCTACAACTTCTTCAACAGCTTGAATGAACTCAGGCTCATTTTGATTCTTCGCACGGACTTTGTCCATAAATGCGGCAATCTCTGCTTGAAATTTCTTGGCCATTCTTTTTCTCAATTAGGGTGATAAGAGTGAATTAATGCCGACAAAAGTAGTCATTTAATGGTGTGTCTGCGCATTTCCTTTCTTTTTTGCTGGTGGAGTGTAAAGCACTGTAAAAAAGAGGATTGAAGCTTTGTTTTGATGTTGCGACACAAAGTGTATTTTGGACACTTACCGGCTTCTGATTCTCAATGCAAAGAAAATTGAGGCCACTGAAATAGAGGGGGCAAAATATATATTTTTTGCGGTACCTCATTTTGAGTAAGGTTCAAAAAAAAAGCCCTTTGAAAAAAGGGCTTTATGCGTTCATGTTACTTTTAGTACGTGTAGATGTGTAAAGTAGTATTGTCAAAATGATATAGTTTATTATCAGAAAGCAGACCGATATTGGGCATGTTTTCTACATCTACTGCGGCGTCAAACACTTCTTTGGTTCTCAGTACATTTGATTTTTTAAATTCGAAATGCGTGAGTGAAACCATTTTTTTCTCCAAAACGAGCGCCTTTATAGTATTATCATCGACAGCGATTAGATCAATAATCCCGAAAGCAGGTGGGACGGGTTCGCCGAGGCGGAGTTTTATCCCGAGCTGAGGCGTTTCTTTTGAGGGAATAAGACTCATTTTTGCTTTTTTCTCATCATTCCAAACTTCATTGCTAAAAATCCCCCCCATAAAAGGAAGTGAGATATAATTTTGCGAAGCGCCGAGTAGGGTCAATTCAGGACGCTCATTAATGAGCCCGTCGCACAATATGGGGCGCAACACACGATCCATTTCAAGCTTTCCGTTTTTGTTGACTACGTAACTTGCAAATAGAAAAGGATGCTTTTCTTTTAACGAAGTCACACTGAAAATTCCTGTTGTGGGGCTTTGCATTTGAAAAGAAGCCGGATTGATAAAGTACGTAGGCATATCGATACTCATCACAATTCCGTGTTCAATTTCAATCACTTTGTTGAGTTTTCCATTGTGAAAAAAGCCTAAAAACATATGGATAGCTGGAATGGTATTAGGGCCTACTTTTTTGCCGTAGGTAAATGCATAGGTAAATACAAGCGTATCTCCAAAGGCACTACAGCCTGTGATGCTTCCGCCTTTACCCACATCCGCACCGGCCATATCCATTGGCGCAAGGTCGTAGAGACTATCCGCCTTTGCTAGGTGCTGTGAAAGCAAGCCCACCTTAAATGAGCGATCTAATGTGGACTTCGTAACGGCTTGGCTTGATTTGCTAATAGTGTAGATGGTATCTTCCGTAATCACGTAAATAGCCGCGTCCGATTCCACAATATGCTGCGGCGCCAATGTGTCACTTGAAAGGACAATGGATGCGTTGCGAGTGAAATCAGTAGTGAAGTTTTGCGCTTGGAGTGCAAAAAATCCAACACAACTTGCGAGTAGTGTATAAAATTTCATAAGGTTCAAAAATTTTGAATGTTGACTAAGTGCAAAAGTAATAGATAAGCGTTCATTTTTTGGTGCTTTTATGAAATTGTTTGTTTCGGCTGAATTGCATAAAGGGCAATGCGCAACTATAGTAATAAGCAGCAATCCGCTCTGGTCCTATTATATTTGTGCCTTCAAGTCTTCCACAAAGATTGCAGGACTAACAGCCCTTGCAGAAATCCCATGTATAGATTCAACAACGATTGTCGCTTGGCGCGTTGGATTGGGATGTTTATGTGAAGCATCCGGTTGGGAATTTAGGTTTGTGGTACATCCGTAACCCAACCGATACGACCCCTTCAGGGTCGAGAATCATTTCCTGATTTCGTATTTCCTATAAACATACGACCCCTTCAGGGTCGGCGA
>JAIULY010000272.1 GCA_022565875.1 Schleiferiaceae bacterium
AGAAATCTATTTGCAATAAACGTCTGTTAAAAAAGTATTTCAAGAATGAAAAAACAAGATTATGAAAGTTAATTTACGCTTGGCATTCGTTTTTTTAATCGGTATTGCCGGTTGTTTATTTTCAGAGAGTATATTGGCGCAAAATCTTCACCGAAAAAATCTTCACGCATTCTCAATCCAAAGTGATCATGGTTTTGGCAGGGCACTATGGGCGCGCCCATTTCAGTATATTAGCTTGGCTCCGAGTTACGGTTATTTTGTTGGGGTGTCAGACCTCGTTGGTTTTGAGGGTAATGTAGGGTATCGTTTTGCTTTAATTCAAAATAACGTTTCTCTATTTTATCCGCTCAGAACAGGTTTATATAATTTTGTTGAAGTAGGCGCCAACATCTCTTTGGCAACGAGTAGCAAGCAAATAAACCGGTGGGTTGCGGGTTTGCAATTTAGCTTGCCAGTTATCCAGCCCCAATCCCTTAAAAACTTACCTGAGCCATTCATAAAACCCAATCTTTGGTTGAATATTGATTATAGATATCAATTGTATAAAAAATCGTATCTGCAAGTAGGGTTAGGTTACACGCTTACACGTCTTTCTTCTTATATCCCACCCAATCAAAATCCTTTAAATAATTTTGAAGCCTATATCAATGGACGCTTTATCCGGGTGAACATCCAGTACTTGTACTTTTTTGGGAAATGAGCCACGTAACCTCAATATTCAAAATTGCCTTCCCTCCAAAAAGGATGATTTCAATAGAAATCGGTGCGGAGGGAGTTTTTGTAGTGGAGCTAACTATCTGTTAATGAGTATTAAAATATCCCAGATAAGTCAGTCTTTGGCAAAATGAGACTTTTGGGGCAGGCCCAACTTTACTGATAAATCGTAGTTCAATACCTGTAGGTTGTTGAAAAACAGATTTAAAGGGGCTTCGTTTTCTTTCCATTTCAATCGTATTTGTGGTATTTTGAAAAACATGACAATTGTCATGTTTTTGCGTTTGTTTATTAGGCTATCCGCAAAAATTGTTACTATCTTTGCACACGATTTAGACTAAATCCAAATTATCATGATACAAGTTTCTGATGAAGCCAAACGTCGTTTGTCAGCCCTAATGGAGGAGCAAGGAACAAGTTTGGAAACTACCTATATTAAAGTGGGCGTGAAGAGCGGCGGCTGCTCGGGGTTGAGTTATGACATGTCTTTTACAGCAGACCGCGATGAAGAAGATAAACTCTTTGAAGATAAGGGTGTTAAAATATTAGTAAACAAGAAAAGTTTCTTGTATCTAGCGGGTACGACACTAGAATTTTCTGGAGGATTGAATGGAAAAGGCTTCGCGTTTAACAACCCAAACGCCTCACGTACCTGTGGTTGCGGTGAAAGTTTCGCCGTGTAACTGAGTGTTAATTTCAAAAATGCACCACTGATTATGGAAGAGAATCAATTGTTAGAAAAAGTAACAAAATCCGAATATAAATATGGTTTTGTAACTAATATCGAATCCGATAAAGCACCCAAAGGGCTAAATGAGGATATCATCCGCTTTATATCCGCCAAAAAGAACGAGCCGGAATGGATGACCAACTGGCGCTTGGAAGCTTTTCGTATTTGGCAGAGCATGTCCGAACCAGAATGGGCTAACGTTCACTATCAAAAACCTGATTTTCAGGATATCATATACTATTCCGCTCCTAAAAAGAAAAAAACACTCAACAGTCTTGATGAGGTGGACCCTGAGTTGCTGAAGACTTTTGAAAAACTAGGTATAAACATAAATGAACAGAAGCGTCTTTCTGGCGTGGCTATGGATGTTGTAGTGGATTCTGTTTCTGTGGCCACTACATTTAAAGCAAAACTCAACGAACTCGGTATTATCTTCTGCAGCATGAGCGATGCCATACAAGAGCATCCGGAATTGGTGAAGAAGTATTTGGGAACGGTTGTTCCCCGAACGGATAATTTTTATGCGGCTTTAAATTCGGCGGTCTTTACAGACGGTTCGTTTTGTTATATCCCCAAAGGGGTTCGTTGTCCTGTTGAGTTGAGCACCTATTTCCGCATCAACGAGGCGGGTACGGGTCAGTTTGAGCGCACCCTGCTCATTGCTGATGCGGCGAGTTACGTTAGCTACCTAGAAGGGTGTACCGCCCCAATGCGCGATGAGAATCAATTACACGCTGCTGTTGTGGAGCTGATTGCGTTAGATGACGCAGAAATCAAATATTCAACGGTACAAAATTGGTACCCTGGAAATGCAGAAGGCAAAGGAGGTGTGTTCAACTTTGTAACCAAGCGCGGTATTTGTGAAAAAAACGCAAAAATTTCTTGGACACAAGTGGAAACAGGCTCTGCTGTAACATGGAAATACCCGTCTTGCATTTTGAAAGGCGAGAATTCCATTGGAGAATTTTACTCGGTGGCCGTGACAAATAATTACCAACAAGCAGATACGGGCACCAAAATGATTCATTTGGGAAAAAATACCAAATCCACCATTATATCCAAAGGCATATCGGCCGGGCGCAGTAACGGTAGTTACAGAGGGTTGGTGAAAATTGGTCCTAGAGCTCAAAATGCCCGCAACTTCAGTCAGTGTGATTCCCTGTTGATGGGCGACACCTGTGGTTCGCACACCTTTCCCTATATTGAGGTGCAAAACAAGACCGCCAAAGTAGAGCACGAAGCCACCACCTCCAAAATAGGAGAAGATCAAATATTTTACTGCAACCAACGCGGCATTGGCACAGAGGAGGCCATAGCACTCATTGTAAATGGGTATTGCAAAGACGTACTCAGCCAATTGCCTATGGAATTTGCAGTAGAGGCACAAAAATTATTAGCCGTTTCCCTAGAAGGTTCTGTAGGGTAATCAAATCATTCATTAAAAAAAGCAACACACCACACCCACATGTTGACAATTAAAAACTTACACGCAGGAGTTGAAGATACTCAAATACTCAAAGGTATTAATCTGGAAGTGAAGCCTGGCGAGGTACATGCCATCATGGGCCCCAATGGTTCAGGTAAAAGCACCTTGTCTAGTGTTATTGCCGGACGCGAAGATTTTGAAGTCTCTGAAGGCAATATCGATTTTAACGGTGAGAACTTGCTAGACTTATCTCCGGAAGAACGCTCGCATGCGGGCATTTTTCTCTCTTTTCAATACCCTATTGAGATTCCGGGCGTTTCGGTGTCTAATTTTTTGAAGACCGCTATAAACGAAAGCAGAAAAGCACAGGGGAAAGATCCAATGGAAGCTCGCGAAATGCTCAAGAAAATGCGGGAAAAAATGGAGCTATTAGAAATGGACAAAGGCTTTTTGAGTCGCTCGCTGAACGAAG
>JAIULY010000273.1 GCA_022565875.1 Schleiferiaceae bacterium
ATTTCAGACTCTCGCTTTTTGTAAATAATATATTTGGCAACGACTTATTTTTTGGCTGGCTGTCAGAGCAATACGCCAGCAATGGTTACGGCTGGAGCGAATTGGTAAACGGTACCCCTTCTGCACACAACCTTTTTGTTTTTCCACAAGCCACCACCAACTTTTTACTTGGGTTGAGTATCAATTTATAACGTACAGCTTTGGTCAAGTGCAACCGCTCCAAGAGGAAACTTTTGGGGCGGTTTTTTTTTTGAACACGGAGTTTCACGAAGTTGGGCCCGGAGTGGTACGGAGAGATTCGGAAACGAATCGTTATTCATTCCACGCATATTTCCATTCGGTTTGAGAATTGGGAAGTTAGGGAGTTTGGCGCAGCGTGTTCCGGTAATTGCGTTAAATTATTCATTTTGCGCGACCTTTTGGGAGGATTGTGTTGCATTACGGATTTCGTAGGGGCGGGGCTTGTCCCCGCCAGACTCGGGAAACGAATCGTTATTCATTCCACGCACTTCATCGTCCAAGTACGCGAGCGCAACGCGAAGAACCCGACATACGCAAAGCACAATACCGGAATCCAATAACTATTGTGAATGCCATAGCCCGCTGTTTCGCTGCTCGCTTGAAGGAAATCAGCAAACTTGCCCTGTAGCGGAGGAATGATAGCACCTCCAAGAATCATCATGACCAAAAAACCAGAAGCCTGTGGGGTGTACTTCCCGAGGTTATACAAGGATAAGTTGAAAATAGCCGGCCACATAATGGAGCAAAACAATCCTCCACTCATAAAGGCATACACGGCCGTGTTCCCGGTTGTGAGGATACCCACCAACATGGCGGAAAGACCTAAAACACTAAACACAAAAAGCGTTTGCGCAGGCTTGTCTTTCGATATATAAAAGCCAAGTATTTGCACCATAATCAATACCACATAGCCATAAAGTGCCTTTGTACTATATCCAGAAATGGCAATAATGGCCAAAACCAGCACAAATGCAATCAGTGGGGTAACAAACATGCCCACCTTCCGTTGCTTCTCATTGAGTCCTAATGCAGAAAGTGCACCTGTCCACCGACCAATCATCATACTACCCCAATACATAGAAATAAAAGGAGCAACCTCGGAAGAACTAAAACCGCCGAATGCGTCTTGATGCAACAATTCCCCCAAGTTGCTTACAATGGAAACTTCCATTCCCACGTAAACAAAAATTCCCAACATGCCCAGCACAACCTGTGGGTATTGCAAAGCTCCCCAAGCACTTGGGTTTCTTTTGGCCCGCTGATGACCAAATAATAAAACCACAACAACACTCGCTAAGGCCATCAAAAGCAGTTGCATGCGATAGGTCTCTAGCTCCAACACGGATTGAGTAACCGTTCCTCTGTAGGTCAAAAAGACAGGAACAAACGCAGCAACGAGCAGTAATGTGAGCACCAGTAGCAGATAAAACGTTTTTGCATTAGATGCTGCTTCTCCTTTGATAATACCCGATGGCAATTTCTTAGAAAAGAAAAACAATGCTGCGGAAAAAAGAAACAATAGCCCTACCCCACCATACAGTAAAGTAACTTTGGACAGACTCAATCCTTGAATTTGCGCATCCGAAACGGCTGCTGTTGTACCAAATAGTGCAAAACCCACCACAATAGGGCCGATGGCTGTACCGAAGGAATTGATGCCCCCACCTAGATTGACCCGCGCTGTACCCGTGTCGGGGTCGCCAAGGGAGATAATAAAAGGGTTGGCAGCAGTTTGCTGCAATGAAAACCCCAAAGCCACCACAAAAAGTCCAAGTAACATACCGGGGAATGTATTGAGCTGTATCGCCGAAATCATGACTACTGCCCCAATGACCGAAAGCAGCAAGCCATAAACAATAGCCCTTTTGTATCCCCAACTGCCCACCAAATCACCGCGGCCAAATGCCCCAATACCAAAAAGCGTCAATGCCCCTATGTAGTAAGCACCGTAAAAAGCAAAGTCAATAAGTTGCGACTGAAATTGATCGAGTTGGAAATAATGCTTTGAAAAAGGAATGAAAATGCTATTCCCAGCGGCTATAAATCCCCAGAAGAAAAAAACAGAAACAATAGTTGCTAATGCTTGATAATTGGGCGGAGTGGAGGTGGACGTGGTGTTCAAAATTTACATTTTTTTAAGGGTTCCAAAGTAAAAAATAAATTGGCAACCCATCGAAAAAAAAACACCGCACGCAACATGGGGGGATTTGCGTGCGGTGTATGCAAATGTTGAGAGGATTGTGCAACGTATATTGGGGGGGAACGTTGCTTCCTGTAGCCTCAAACATTCATGATTCAAATAATAACTACAGTGCAAAAATTGAAAAATAATTGCACCCCACAAATTTTTCTCCTCCCTTTGACCTACATGTTCATGTAGGTACCCCCCAAAAAAAATCAGCCACATGGCTGTGGCTGATTTAGGGGACACCCTCACTTAGGGGTAACACTAGGCAAAAGGGGAAAGGGAAAACCTAGCTGGTGAGGGGCTTTTAGATTAATGAATAATCTTCTCTGTTATCGTATTCTCTGCCGTAATCACCGTCACCGTGTACAACCCTTTGCTCAAGTGAGCGGTTGGGTAGATGAAGTCCTCGCGGGTGGTGATTCTGCTTTGATCGAACAACACGCGGCCTACGGCATCGGTGATGCGGATGCGGGCGTTGTCGGTAATCAAGTTGTGGAACTGTACCTTGATGCCCTCGCTCATACTCCAAGCGCGAATGCCGGGGTGGAAGTCGCTGATACTTGCACTGCCCAACTTGAAGTGGATGCGGAAGCGGTGCAGGTTGTACTTCACATCGTTGGTGAAGCTGTAAGAATGACGCGTTAAGTCTGTCCATGTGCCCGTTTTCAAGTCTTCCAAATACACCGTGTAAATGCCCGGGTGTTTCACCATCGCAATTTCGTACGCATGATTGTCTTCTTTGGCATAGAAGCCCATCGGTACACTTGTACCTTCGTTGGGCCAGTGCATTTTGTTGATCACCAATGCTGTGTTGTCGATACTCGTGAAAATCAACGGCTGGGTGCCCTGCGCTACGCCTTGTTTGGCAATGTCCAAGCCCGCATCGATGCCATTGGTGTAGTGATCGGCAAAAGCCAACTCCAACATGTCATAGGCGCCACCAGATTTGTCCGTGGCCTGTAGCAAGAGAATGTCTGCTAGCGTTTGCGTTTTGTAGTGCTCCTTGATCTCACAACTCGTGCGATAATCCGGTTTCATGGTTACATTCACCAAACTGCCTGTTACATCGGTAGCATCATCTGATGTTGACCCCG
>JAIULY010000274.1 GCA_022565875.1 Schleiferiaceae bacterium
ATTATCTGCGAAAAAGATGCCGTGACCAACGGGTAAGTACAGTGTGATTTCCAAGCGTTGCCCACGAAATTTCCCTTCATGATTTAGTTTAAAGAAATTGTCCAAAAGTAGCAAGCTATCCTGAATGTCAAATTGATACGTTGTCATTTGAGCATGTTCACGCGCCTCATCTAAATCTTTACCTCTAGAGCGTGTTTTTAGTTCTAGCAGTGGTTCTTGACGCGTAGTTTTTTCGATATTAACATCCACTAAGTTCACTAAGATATTGTTGTTTACCTGTTGAATGGGGAAGTCGACATCAATAAAAGCGGGGTGTTTATTGACCTCAAGATACACCGAATTTTTTGGTGCGAAAGAAAGTGGTTTGGTTTCCACAAATGAGCCTCTCTCCCTGAATTCTTTTCCGACTAAAATGGACGTCCAAGTAAGCATGAAGAATCCGAGTACGGGCAGGAGAAAGAATGCACTTTTTACAACCCGGTTTTTCATTTTGTAATTGAAAAGAATGCGAGCCCCGAGAAAAAGCAGCCCAACGATTGGTGCAATAATCATCAATCCTACAGCAATGTAAAGCATTTGCACTTGAGCTGGGCGCAATGCAATCACGTCAATAATGGGACGGACGTCATAGAAGTCAATAACTGAATTATTGATAGTGAATTCCCCAGAAAACACGCCCACAAGCACAAAGAACAATAGGAATCCGGCGCCAATCATGAGAATGGATCCAAAGAATTTGACAATGAACGTCAAGAATCGCTCAAGGATGTTAAAGACCAGTTCGAAGAAACGTTGTGCGGAACGGGCCAATTTGGACGAGGTTTTTCGCATATCGTCAGAGCTGGCAAAGTCCTCTACCCGAGTTTTTACGTGTTCAAACTCTTCTCGAATTTTCTTTTCAATGGTAGAGAAGTTCACGGGTTCTCCGCGCATTTGAAGTTTTTGAGCAGTTGTTTTTGCTTCAGGAATGATTGCCCATAGAATAATGTATATCAATAAACCTTGCCCGCCAATTATTGTCAGAATGATAAAAATCAGCCGGATCCATACCGTGTCAATATTGAAGTAAGCCGCGAGCCCACTACTTACCCCTCCGATGATTTTGTCGTCTGGATCACGAAAGAACTTCTTTTTAGTGCGCTGATCATTTGTGTTTTGGCTTGTGTTGAATTCAAAATCGTCGTCCTCTGCGTCTAGGCGATAGTCTTCGGGTTGCCCTAGGATAGCGACAACTTCTTGCACATCTTCCCTAGTAATAACCTGTTTGCTAAAAGGCAGCCGTTCAGTAAAAAGTTCAGCGATTCGATTTTCGATATCGTTAATAATCTCCTCACTGCCTTGGGTGCCTTTCAGGTACGTTTTTATACTCTTTAGGTATTGCGTGAGAATGTTATAGGCATCCTCGTCTAAGTGAAAGATGAGTCCTCCTAAGTTGATGTCTACGGTTTTATTCATGGCGAAAGCGGGTTTTAGAAGTAGTTGTTTCAACGGCGCTTGCGAGTTCGTCCCAAGTCGTCTTTAGTTCTGATAAAAATTGGTCGCCATCTTCCGTAATGGCATAGTACTTTCGGGGTGGCCCAGATTGCGATTCTTCCCAGCGGTAGGAGAGGAGTCCAGCATTTTTCAAGCGTGTTAGCAGTGGATATAAGGTACCTTCAACCACAATCATCTTTCCTTCTTTTAGGGTTTCAATGATTTCAGTGGTGTAGGCATCGCCACCTTTTAAAATGCTCAGAATGCAAAACTCCAGTACCCCCTTGCGCATTTGGGCTTTGGTGTTTTCTATGTTCATCGTTATTTTTTTAATTCAAATTTTCCGTTAAGCGCGAAAACCAAAACAGTTTCCGGCATGGAGAGGACTACATAAACCGTTTCTTGTACCTTAGATTTTTTCGGTACAAACACCGTTAGCTCTTCGTCAGATTCGTCTAGAGGTACGTTGTATAGCCCTTTCTTTTTGAAAAAAGAGATGATTTCTGGGGCTGTTTTTAATGTTTCATTGTTCTTGAGCATCAAAAAAGAAACTCCTGTTACTGAGCCAGTAACATCGCTATCATCCATCACTTCAATGACTTGAGATTTCAAAAAATCCGGAAGGTTTGGGAATTCCATGCTGCTGGTAATGCGGTCGTTAAACTTAGTTTTAAGAGACTCAAAGAGATTGTCATTTGTCAAATAGCAACCGTGGAGCCAATCGAGAGAGAGTTGCTCCATAGCTATCAGTTTGAGGTGTACGGCATCTTCAACGGGCTCATGAAAGGTGTGATTCAGTGTGAAGTTTTCAGATTCCAAATTGATAAATAGCTCTTCCTCTGCATCTTCGTCCACTATAGGAATTTCAAAGAAATTGAAATGGTTTGCGGGAAGTAGGGAGAGACTATTTGAGGCGTAGTTATTAAAGATTCCTTTTGTAATTCCCTCAAAAGTTGTTACTAAAGCATCTTTAATCCAAGTGATTCGGTTGTTGTCAGTTTTAGGGCTACCTGGATGGATGGCGTTAGAAGCCGCGAGAGCCAAAGCGATTAATGTTTTCATTTGAAAATAAAATTAAGGTTGAAACAATACTAGTTGATACTTATTACTTGACGATGCAAAGATAATGGTAAAAGAATGTACTGTGCAATACATAGTACTAAATTTTTTTTAAAACTGAGTAGGTTAGGGTATGTGTTGTAGGTGTTTGCGGGATTTTAGTTATTGATAATGAATGATTTAGTTGTTTTTGCGCAAGAATTATTTGCCAAGAATATTTCATTCAGATGCAAATAATTTTGAAGAGAAATTGCTTTTTATCGCGGTGAAAGTTATTTCCAAGGTTTGATTTTTAGGTAGGTTTACGCCTGAGAAGGTATTCATTAGAAGAGCCAACTGGCATTAGGTATTTAGATTGTTGGATTTTATCGTAAAGGTTTGGAGAGCTTGAAAGGCAAGTTTATTGGACGTGAGACAAGCAGTTTATTTCATACTGCTTTAAATGAAGTTTTATTGGAGTATTCACACAATTAGGGGGCGTGTTTGTGTTGATGCGCTTATTGCGTTCCAGTTATACCGATATTTCCAAAAATGTAAGGGGTTTGGAGATAAGATTATATACCGTTTTGCTTGTCTCGATGTTTCCAGAATGTAGGATCGTTGGAGGTAAGCGTATAAGGATTTTGAGTTATCCGGATGTTTCCAAAAATGTAGGGCGTCTTGTTTTTATTGAATTAAAAATCAGCTGATTATTTTATGTGGATATTTCCAAAAT
>JAIULY010000275.1 GCA_022565875.1 Schleiferiaceae bacterium
ATAAGTAAAACATCAACTATCAAGAACTAGTACCATTTGCCCCCACTCAAATCAAACACAATGAATTCGCAATCAATAAATTATTGGATTTCTACAATGCAGTAAGCAGTCAAAAGAGTATTAAAAATTAAAGACCTAAGTCTGACTCGAAATGTCTACTTCTGCCAAACCAGACTCTTACTAGTAGTAAGACTTCCCAAATCGTACTAGTATTTGGACAAAGGCCGACCTAAAGCTCTCTCCCCATAATTTATGATTAAAAGCATCCTTTTCGCGCAAGTATCATTCTTACATTTATGGAATATGCTGATAACAACTACTCCCGGAAACGCTCCCACTGAATAACCATAAATTTATCACCAACCTCTGTCACCATCATACCCGCCCCTTTCAATTGTTCCCTGTTTGAGACCAAACGAACTAACTCAATGTGATTTAATATTTTATAGGTTGGCCTGTAATCCGTCTGAGTAGGACGCTTTATCTGGTAACTCTTTATCCAATTCATAACTGATACATGACTAATACCCAAAATCCGCTCAATCTCTCGATAACTTACGCCTTCTACATAAAGCTGAATTGCTTTTGTAACGTAGTAGTCATCAATCTTCTTTCCTATCTTCTGAACACTAAAATGATAACCGCATTTTTTGCAGCGGTAACGTTGGCGCCCTTGAACAACCCCAGCTTTGTTGTGCTGATCTGATTGACATTTTGGACAAATTTTTTGTTCCATTTTAACGACTATATTTATTTACCAAAAATATAACATTTTAGCAAAATATAGCTCCTGCAAGAAATTTTCACTGTTTTTCCTATCCCCGAAAAACTCCCGCCCCTTTTATTGGTTGTTTTTTGAGGTTATCAATATTTTGTACCGTATTATTGTATGCTGTAAAACACAAACACAACTAACTACAAAACAAATATTTACATGAATCAAAGACCCAGAAGGCTGAGAAGTAGCGCCGTAATTAGAAATCTTGTTGCAGAAACAACGCTGTCAGCTAATGACTTTCTCGTACCGCTGTTTATTGAACATGGGAAACATTCTAAATCGGAAATCCATAGTATGCCGGGATACTATCGGTTTTCGCTGGACGAAATCCTCAATGAAATCGAAGAGCATGTAAAAGTGGGACTGAAATCCTTCTTATTATTTGTTAAAGAAAATGACGACTTTAAAGACAATGATGGTACCGCTGCAGCCAATCCCAATGGACTTATGCAAATGGCCATACATAAAATAAAAAGTCAATTCCCTGACATCATATTGATGTCTGATGTTGCTCTGGACCCCTACTCGACGTTTGGACATGATGGTATTGTTGAAAACAATGAAATTGTGAATGACAAAACCAATATAGCATTGGCGGCAATGGCCGTTTCCCATGCAAACGCAGGTGTCGATTGGGTTGCCCCAAGTGACATGATGGACGGTCGTGTAGCTGCTATTCGGAAAGCGCTTGATGATAATGGGTTTTCAAACTGTGGCATCATGGCTTATAGTGCAAAATACGCCTCTTGCTTTTATGGGCCTTTTAGGGATGCTTTGGATTCAGCGCCTGGATTTGGCGATAAAAAAACGTATCAAATGAACCCAGCGAATGTAAAAGAGGGCGTTTTTGAAGCACAACTAGATCTTGCAGAAGGAGCCGATATGGTAATGGTAAAGCCTGCGGGGGCTTACCTCGATGTGATAAAGGCCGTAAAAGAAATTGCTACCAAACCGGTTTCCGCTTATCAAGTAAGTGGTGAGTATGCCATGATAAAAGCAGCTGCCGCCAAAGGTTGGGTAAATGAAGATGCAGCTATAATTGAGTCTTTAACAGCTATCAAAAGAGCTGGCGCTGATGTAATTGCTACTTATTTTGCTAAAACTGCTGTCAATCTTATAAATAAATCATAATGACTTCTTATTCTAAAAGTAAAACACTTTTTTCTAGAGCTCAACAATCCATTCCTGGGGGGGTAAACTCCCCAGTTAGAGCCTTTAATTCTGTAGGGGGGACTCCTGTTTTTTTCAAAAGTGCCAAAGGTGCTTACCTCTACGACGAAGACAACAACAAATACATCGACTTCATAAACTCATGGGGACCAATGATTTTGGGACATGCTAACCCAAAAGTTGTCGAAGCTGTTAAGAAACAAGCGGAAAAATCTTTCTCATTTGGTGCCCCAACGGAACTCGAAATTGAACTAGCCGAACTCATAATTTCTATGGTCCCTGGTTTGGAGATGATTCGAATGGTAAACTCTGGAACGGAGGCTTGTATGAGCGCCATTCGACTTGCCCGCGGTTACACCGGCAAAAATAAGATCATAAAATTTGCTGGGAATTATCATGGCCATGCTGACAGTTTTCTCATCAAAGCAGGAAGCGGCGCAATCACTTTGGGTACTCCCAATAGCCCTGGAGTAACCCCTGGTACAGCTGCCGATACACTTTTGGCTAATTACAATGATTTTGAAAGTGTTAAAACTATTGTAAATGACAACATCAATGAAATTGCAGCGATAATTTTAGAGCCTGTAGCAGGAAATATGGGGTGCATCCCGCCTGTTGAGGGATTTTTGGAAAATCTCCGGAAATTATGTGATCAGCACGGGATACTGCTAATCTTTGATGAAGTCATGACAGGTTTTCGTTTAGCACCAGGTGGAGCTCAAGAACTATTTGGTGTACAGGCCGATTTAATTACTTTTGGAAAAGTAATTGGCGGTGGAATGCCTGTAGGTGCTTTTGGTGGAAAAAGAAAAATATTTGAACACCTCGCACCAAATGGCCCTGTATATCAAGCTGGTACCCTGTCCGGAAACCCTCTCGCCATGGTAAGCGGCATTGCAACACTTTCTGAGTTAAAAAACAATCCCGAGATCTATAAAAACATCGCAAATACAACTGAAAAAATAGAAATTGGGTTGAGAGAGGTTTTTCATAATCGTCAATTTCCTTATCAAATAAACCGATTAGGCAGTATGATTAGTGTTCATTTCACTGAAAATCCAGTCATTGACTTTGAAAGTGCTCAGAAAGGTGATGTCCCTCAGTTTAAAAGCTTCTTCCACGGAATGCTTGATCATGGCGTTTACCTCCCTCCATCTGCCTATGAAAGTTGGTTTATTGGAAATGCAATCAGCAACGACGATGTAAATCACACCATTGAAGTGGCTGATAGAATAACCGTAAACTGGAAATATTAAAAAAAAT
>JAIULY010000276.1 GCA_022565875.1 Schleiferiaceae bacterium
AATGATCAAATCAACGTATTTATGAGTGCGCAGAAGAGCCCCATGCCATTCGAGCCCGAAGTGGGCCTGATGCGTCGGCGAAACTTTGAGGAGTTTTTTGCCACTGCAGGATGGCGGCCTCGACCCAGCCCAACGAGTTGGTGGCGCTGGATCAGACAGTGGGACATCAACCCCGGTGAGTTTACCTATACCATTTACAACGACACACGAGCGCTGCAAACCTTCCTTTGGACAGTGCGGCCCTTTGGTTTCAGTACCCGAAGTGGGGAGTATTTTGCCGTCCAAGTGGAGCACTCAGCGGAAGGATTAATCGAGGACTTCAATATTCGAAGTGACGAAGTGGTTATCCCAAAAGGCGAGTATTGGTTTACACGATACTCCATCAATGGAAACTCTTTTGCTTCGCGTTTTATTTCTGGCCGCTTTCGCATAAGCTCAGGTCAGTTTTTTGAAGGCACACGCACGGAACAGTATTACGAAACTCGCATCCGCGCAAGCAAGTATCTGAGTATTTCTGCTGTAGTGGAACAAAATGATGTGCAATTGCCGCAAGGCAGCTTTACCACTACCTTATTTGGCAACCGATTGGAATACGCTTTTAATCCCAATCTTTTCGGGTTAGTGTTTACGCAATGGAACAACGATCAAGAGTTGCTAATTTTAAATTATCGATTGCAATGGATCCCAATTATTGGCGCTGATTTCTTTTTGATTATCAACCATGTGGTAAAAACCGGCAACACCGAGTGGGTGCCACAGCAAACAGCGGTAATCGGCAAGTTGATTTGGCGTTTTGCCATTTGATCGAGTGGTTTGGGGTAAATCTTGTTAACCTTGATAATTAACAACGGATTTCTTTTTCCCCGTTATTTATATTCATACTTTCGCAGGTCGGATTTTGTGACAACCCGTGGCGTTTTCCTCGATAGCCAGAACGGCTTTATCCACCTGGGTTGTGCACACAACAAAGTCAACACTTATTTATCGCTTTCACGCTACGCAGACAATATGAAAATAGAAAAAAGCTACATCGAAGGGTTATTGGTCATTACACCAAACGTTTTTGCAGATGCCCGAGGGTACTTCTTTGAATCGTTCAACAAAGAAGTGTTTGAGGCGCATGGATTACCTACGCTTTTTGTTCAAGACAACGAGTCTAAATCACAAAAAGGTGTTGTGCGTGGATTGCACTTTCAAGCACCACCTATGGCGCAGGGCAAACTGGTTCGGGTAATCAAGGGTGCTGTGTTGGATGTGGCGGTAGACATTAGAAAAGGTTCTCCAACTTATGGCAAGGCCCATGTAGAATTGATTAGTGAGGAAAACAAGAAAATGTTTTGGGTGCCGCCCGGATTTGCTCATGGTTTTCACACACTTGAAGACAACACGATCTTTAGTTACAAATGCAGTAACCTATATCATAAACCCTCAGAAGGAGCGTTGTTGTGGAACGACCCTGCGCTCGAAATCGATTGGGGAATTATTGACCCGATTATTTCCGACAAAGATAAAGTTGCGCCTCCATTAGCAGCCTTTGAATCGCCTTTTGTTTACGAGAAAAAAACCGTGATGTGATACGCTAAACAGTGACAAGACTATCTTTTGGGAGTTACGCAGTAAACTGTATTTCATTTGGCTTAGCGCAATACAATCACCATCAAAATAAAAAACTGACATGAAAAAAGCACACCTTTCCGTAATAATGCTTGCCGCCGTAGTGGTGATTGCTCGCGGATTACTTTTATTTGCGGATGGCACGGGCATAACTTCCGAAAAAGAGTTGCCCACCACCCACTCGCCCGTTTTATCACCAACCTATCCCAAGGGGTTGAGCTTTGCCGGTGAAGTTGTTCCTGTTGGAGATGTAGACGTTGCCGAACGTTTAGACCGCGAATTGTTGGTCAATACGTATTGGCACTCCAACACAGTTTTGTCTTTAAAGCGCGCCAACCGCTATTTCCCGATGATGGAAGCCATATTAAAGAAAAACGGGGTGCCCGAAGATTTCAAGTACCTCGCCTTGATAGAGAGTGGATTGACAAATGTGGTGTCACCAGCTGGAGCCACTGGTTTCTGGCAAATCATGAAAGCCACTGGTATTCAATATGGTCTAGAAATCTCTTCGGAAATTGATGAACGTTACCACCTAGAGCGTTCCACGGAAGTGGCTTGTCTGTATCTAAAAGAAGCATACACCAAATTTGGATCGTGGACAGCGGCGGCAGCGAGTTACAATATGGGAATGGGCGGCTTACAAAAACAAATGAATCGCCAAAACGCAAATGACTACTACGATTTGTTGCTCAATGCAGAAACATCGCGGTATGTCTTTCGGATTTTAGCTGTAAAAGTAATTTTTGAAAACCCAACCGCTTACGGATTTTTCTTGGACGAAAAAGACTTGTACACTAAAGTGCCCGAAAGTGAAGTAGACTTGTCGTTGCCTGCGGAAGACTTAGCCGAATTTGCGTCAGCTCATGGGATATCGTATAAGGCACTAAAAATTCACAATCCGTGGTTGCGGCAGAGTTATTTAAAAACCGGAAAACAGCGCAGTTATCGCGTAAAAATACCCGATGCTCGTTTTTACGGCAGCAACAATGGCCCGAGCCAAAAAGTATTGCCCAATTTTATAGACGACTCAAACAATAGCGAGTACGAGGATGTTGGAGATTAGTAATATCAGAACCATTTCATGCAAAGCGAAATACCAGTAGACGAAGGCACCATAGAAGTCTTGGGTGCCAGAGTACACAACCTCAAAAACATAGACGTTTCCATTCCTCGCAATACCTTAGCCGTAATTACGGGCCTGAGCGGTAGCGGCAAATCTTCATTGGCCTTTGACACCATTTATGCAGAAGGCCAGCGGCGATATGTAGAAACGTTCTCGGCATATGCGCGACAATTTCTCGGCGGTTTGGAACGTCCTGATGTAGACCAAATAACAGGATTGAGTCCCGTGATTTCCATCGAACAAAAGACCACCAACAAAAATCCGCGGTCCACAGTAGGGACCATCACCGAAATTTACGATTTTCTGCGATTACTTTATGCCCGTGTGGCAGATGCGTACTCGTATGCCACGGGCGAGAAGATGATTAGCTATACCGATGACCAGATAGAAGGGTTAATTTTGGAAGCCTTTGCAGGCAAACGCATTCATGTATTGGC
>JAIULY010000277.1 GCA_022565875.1 Schleiferiaceae bacterium
ACGTTTTTGGTGGTTCCGGTGCTATAATGGATGTGCTTGTGTTGGGGGTTGACATATCCTGTACGTTGGATAGCGGCAGCTTAATTGCAACTTAAAAACGACCGCCCCCAAAATAAAAATGAAGCTCCTTTTTGATTAACTTTGCCAGCCAACAAAACATTAACATGATTATTACCCACGTCGTTTCCCCATTTTTCTTTCGTCTTTTTCCGCAACTAAAAGGTTCTGATAATGAAAGTATTGTTACATTTTTTAAAGATTTTTATGCATGGCATGGTGTTGTTCCTGATGTTGTAATGGAGGAAGGAATTATCACAGTAAAATTGGATGGAAAAGGTATTCAGCAACTCAAAAAGGACTTTAACGCTGCCATACAGCTTTGTGAAAAAGGACACTACCAAGAGGCAAAACCGCTACTCGAGTATCTCCTAAAAAAAGACCCCAATCATTCGGAATATTATCGATTTCTTGGAAAAATAGAGTCGGAGCTGGGGAATGTGGAAGGTGCTATGGATTATTTGTTGGAGGCGCTGAGAAAGGATAGCTCAAACGCTTATGCCCTGCTTATGATGGGCGATGTTTTTGCAAAGCAGAAAAAGGATATCGAAACAGCTCTTATCTATTACAATCAGGCACTAGAAACCAATCCCGAGGATTTTATTACTCTCACAAATATTGGCTACTCACTCTTAAAAGAAAGACAGCATACCGATGCCAAAAGGTTTCTCAATCAAGCTGTTGAAGCAAACCCTGAGTACGCAAATGCCTGGCTGGCATTAGCTTTCTTGGAAAGTGAATGCAATGCTGATTTTGAAGCCTTTAGCTATGCTTTGCAAGCCATAAAGTTTTCTATGCCCAACGATTTGGTGCATAATAACGCTAGGAGGGTGGCTGAAGAGAGCGCACTGAATTGTCTCACAGATGTTTCTTTAGCTGACCAAATGGTGCTGGGGTATATCGAGCAGTTGGAAGCTGCTGGAGGTTTGCCCATAAAGCGGGTTTTGGATGAAACTATTACTACGGTAGTCGAAATTGAGTTTGCTGAAAATTACGACCGCGACCACCACCTAATCAAATACAAAAACAACCACCCTGCTTACCAGCATTTAGTCATGCACGAGCTGGTACATCTCGATCTTGTAATCGAGGCAAGGCATGCCCAAATGAACCAACTCTTTGTGGCAGATGCAACGAATTTAAGAGCCTTTGGTGAAGCTTTCAAAGCTGAATTTTATCACATGAAAGGATTAGGATATGGAGAAGCACAAATTAATAACATCAAAAATTCTTTGTTTGAAGGAATTAATCACCAACTTTATAACACCCCCATTGACCTATTCATAGAACATAAGCTTTTTCATGAGTATCCAAAGCTTCGGCCGTTTCAGTTTTTGTCGCTTTTGCACACGATGCAAGTGGGTATTGACATTGCTTCGGATGCAGCGATTCAAAAAGCAGCACCAAAAAAAATATCCTTTGCTAATAAGGTATTGAATATGGTGTTGGCCATGCAATTCAATAGTCTTTATGGCTATCCATTGGTAGCGGCTTTGCAGCCTACAAAAAGGGAACTGAAACAAGCTGAAACTTTCTACCAAGAGTTTTTGGAATATGTTGCCGACAGACAACCAGGTGAGGAGTATGAATTGCTAATGCACTGGACTGAGGATTTACAGCTTGACCCTTTTTCTAAATTGATTTCAGAAATTGAATATCAGAAAACGAAAAGCGAGGTGGACAATTTTCTAACTGTGGCCATAGACGATGCATTGTTTGATGACGAAGATGCTTTTAAAGCGAGGTTGAGTAAGGAATTTTTAGACAATGCAGAAGCCAAGGGCGTAGATATGGCTGTGGTTATGTATATGGTGCAAGCGCACCAGGTATTTGCACCAATGACGGTTGATGAGATCAAAAAAATTGCCTTTGAAATCGCCATGCTAGGCGGCGAAGATATACGTACTGATATATCAGGATTCAAAGTAGCCGCCATGCCAAATCTAACGTTTTCAGGGTTGAAACTATTGGCCTTTTACTATGTAAGCTGGGCAATTGCAATACCTGAAATGTTGGTACTATTTGAAATGCCTTACGACAAAGAGTTTGAGGTTGCTAAAAATTTAGTTTAGAAATACGAAAACCAATGGAATTAATCAATAACCAAGATACCAAACTTTTTGCCGAACTCAAGGAACATATCCAGAGCTCCAGTGAAGTCTATATTGCAACTGGTTACGCCTCAGCACAAGCTGTTTTTAACCTACTGGATGTGCTCAAAGACGTAAGTCCCCCGGCCAACCCCGTATTGGCCAATGCCCAAAAAACACCACCCAAAGCTGCAAAACCCAGCGCCCTTCCGAGGGCATCTCCCATAGCCAACCCAGAACAGTACCTTCCAAAGGAGGTTACCCCTTTCTGCAAACAAAGTGCTCCGCATTAGAAAAAAAAGAACACCTCAAAGACTACAAAAATGAGTTGGCTCGTGGGGGAAGTTGTTTTTTGTAGTTGCCATTAATACTGAAAAAAACTTTGAGTAATAAAATAAAAGTTGTTACTTTGTAATTACAAACAGGTGAATATGGAAACCGCTATTATAAAAATCGGAAATTCTAAAGGTCTGCGTTTAAGTAAGACCATTTTAGAGCAGTACAACATAAAAGACAAAGTTGAAATAATTTTAGAAAAAGGACAAATAATTCTAAAACCAATAAACGATCCAAGAAAAGATTGGGAAAGTGCATTTAGAGAAATGAATGCTAATAATGATGATGACTTATTACTCGACGATGTTTTTGACGATGAAAATTTTGATGAATGGAATTAAAACAATACGCAATTGTACTTGTAAATCTTGACCCAACAATTGGAAGCGAAATTAAAAAAACTCGCCCTTGTGTAATTTTATCGCCAAATGAGATTAACAAATTCCTAAAGACAATCGTTGTTGCTCCAATGACGACTAACTTAAAGAAATATCCAACAAGAGTAAGCGTAACGCATAACGAGAAAAAAGGAATGATTGCGATTGACCAAATTCGGACAATTGACAAGACTCGAATTTTAAAAATATTTGACCGTTTAACAAAATCCGAAATAACGAATTGTAAAGACATAATCAAAGAAACATTTGTTGACTAAATCTGACCGAAAATTATACTCTGAAAAAAG
>JAIULY010000278.1 GCA_022565875.1 Schleiferiaceae bacterium
GATGATTTCAATCAAAATCGACGCGGAGGGGATTTTTGGACCGGAGCTAACTAATTGTTAGTGAGGATTCAAAAATCTCCCGACAAGGAAGAGTTTGGCAGAAAGGGACTTTTCGGAGGGGGCTCAAGGTTTAAAGTTTAAATTAAACCTTAAACTTTCAACTTTAAACCACTTCGGAAGTGATCGAAGAATGAATATCTTTAAGTAGTCCATGAATACAACTTGTTTCCCAAGCCCTCCGTGTCCAACTCAGTGCACCTCCGTGTTCCAAAAAATGAACCGCAAATTATCCATCTCTTTGTGCCAAACGACATAATAGCTCAAGACACAATAGAATTTTTATAAAAATTTACAACCATATATTCAATGTATTTGTAAGACTGCCTCTTCTTTTACCAGTTGTAGCACGAACGTAGAGCTATTGAATAGGCAAAAATAAAGCAAACTCAACCCAAAATCTCATAAATCAAAAATGATCGCATAAAAGAATTATTGCCATGAAAACATTGTAAATCTGTGCCTTCATCTAAGATCATGATTTTTGAATAGAAATTTTCGGTAGTTTTGAATTCGTTTTATTAAGTATACTTTTCACCCCTCATAATGGATGCATTGAGTCAAAATCATTTGGAACAACAGCTTTTGGCAGAAAGAGCCTCTACAGCACAAATTTCTATTTACAATAAACAACGTGTCATAGGGAATTTGGACATTTTATTAAATGAAATTCTAAATACTTCTGTACTGATTTCCGAAAATCCCAACAATCACCCCACCATGTTGTGGGCCAATTATGCACTTCGTTTGTTAGGCGATAAAATAGCCTATCAAGAGCCGGTGTATTTGCCCAACGCCATTAACCAAAAGCGTCGCAACCCGGCAACAGCGCCTCGCACTACCTCACAAGAATTAGTAAGAGTGTACCCCAACCCCGCAACAAATGTGGTGAATATACTAGCCAACGGTGTTGTGAAGGGCCGTGTGGATGTTTATACATTGAATGGGCAACGCCTTTTGCAACAAGAAATCAACTTTGGCATAGCCACAATGAATGTAAGTGCCCTTGCACAAGGCATGTATGTAGCACGTATTTATGCAGATAACGATGAAGAATTACAAACCGTTAAATTGGTGGTTGGGCAATAAGATACCAATAAAAAGAGGATGCCTAGGCATCCTCTTTTTTATCCTTACCCAAACCGCTTTTTCACAAGTGTATTTTAATAGACTTTACAATGAAGGTGTAGGCACAAACAACATATTGGTTACTAGTAGTGGCTACTTTTCAGATATCCAAATCCAACCCCAAAACACGGTTGGTGTTGTAAGCACGCACTTTGATTTTTTTGGCAATCGAACTACTAGAGACACCACACTACGAACAAACTACAATACATTTCGTGTAAAGACAGCGCTTTTAGATACTGAAAATGAAAAAATCTATTCGCTTATTGGATATAAATATTTTAACGACTTTGGCAGTCTTGGTTTACTCATCCATGGGCCACAAAAAAAGACTATTGGCCCCGATATCAATTTCCAAGACACTGTTTCGGTAGCCCCATATGACATTATTACTCATGAAAAGAAAATAATTATAACTGGCTATACTTGGAAATGGCAAGCCGCTGAACAGCGCTACCAACGCCACTTACTCCTCATGCAACTGGACACCCTAGGCAATAAAATTTGGGAGCAGAGTTATACTTCTAAACCGAGCTTTTGGCATTTACAAGGTTATAATGTAATTGCAACGCAAGAAGGGGGGTATGCTGTGGGAGGATTTGGGTATAATATTGGAAATGTATTGGATGTTGCGTCTTTTTTATTGGTTACAGATAGCGTTGGAAACAAAATTAATGAACGCTATTTTGAGAATCCAGAAAATGGAAATACAGCACTTTTAATCCACCAGAAAACCAATGGAAATTTTCTTGTAGCCTATAGTAAGGGGTATGAAAACAGTGGCCCATGGAATGCTGGACAGCGATCGTTTTATACCACCGTTGAGGAACTAGACAAGTCCTCCTTACAAACAATTTGGAGCAAGGACTTTCTGCCAGGTTATCACAATTATAGAAGCTCCTATAAATTGACACGTCAAAACGATAGTACTTTTTTAATTTCTGGAATTTATTGGCCAGACAGAATCCTATACGAAGGCGAATACGCAAGTCAGTTGGGCTTCATCTTCGCGATCACAGAAAATGGCGACAGCTTATGGTACCGCGATTATGGCAGCTTTACAGAGCCTTTGGAGTACAACTACCTCAATGATATTGCTATAACCCCAGATGGTGGTATTGTAGGGGCGGGTAGAATAGAAACGAGCAATAGCCCCATAACTGGTGGCATGGGCATGCATGCTTGGTTGTTCAAAGCAGACAGTATTGGCTGTTTATATCCTGGTTGCGATACCGTGTACCACACTGCCCCAACGCTGCCAACAGTTTTTCAGGTGTACCCCAATCCGGTGGGCACAGGGCAGCAACTTAACCTTGCCGCACCAGATGTAACCCAAGCCACCGCAACGCTCTACAACGTATTGGGGCAGGCGGTACTGCAAACCCCACTAACGTTTGAGGCCGGAAAAGCCACCCTATTCACCGAGTCATTGGCAAGTGGTTTTTATACCCTACATTTACAAACTGGTACAGGAAAGCGTTATGTGGAGAAAGTGGTTGTGGAGTAGTGGGTTGGTTTACCACGTCGCTCGCAGAGAACGCTGTATGGCATTTTCACCACGACGGGCGCGGCGAGCACTGGGTAGCACAGGGAATATTTTTTCAGTTCTCCGTTTCCAACTCCGAGTTCCCAAAAATTGAAAATTGAAAATGGAGAATTGAAAATTTGGTTTACATAGGTTTCACCCAAAGCTCACAAAGGGTATCAAACATCGCCCTCCGTGCCACTCCGTGTTCAACTCAGTGAAACTCCGTGTTCCAAAAAAAGAATCGAAGAATGAATTACCAAACGCCGTCACCGGAACACGCCACGCCTAACCTTCAAACCCTTTCGGTTTAAGGTTTAAAGTTTAAGTTAAACATTAAACTTTAAACCACTTCTGAAATGATCGCAGAATGCATGTCACACAACGCAGTCCCGAAAACGCCGCGCCTAACTCCCTAACTTCCCAACTCCCAAACCCAATGGAAA
>JAIULY010000279.1 GCA_022565875.1 Schleiferiaceae bacterium
CCCCCACGTCTCCCCCATAACAATTCTTGGGCAGATAGAGGCAGTGTTGCATAAAAGCTCAACAATACCATAAGCAGCAGCTGTGCTTTGGAAAAAAAAGTAGTTGTTTTCATAATGAATATTTCGGGCCTAGTAAAGTATTCAAGCTGCTTCAAAAATATAGCTTTTTATTGATAATTCGATCCCAAATGAGCCAACTAACCTCTTGTTAGTGTAAAGTATGGGATTCGGTTAGTATTCCATGGAGAGAATGGGTTTGGCGTTTTATGAGTAAGCTATGTTTTTACGGTGGTGATTTGTTAACGAGTTAGGAAGTTAGGCGCGCTGTATTTCGGCGACCGTGGGAAAACGCATCGTGATTCATTCCGCGCATCTTTCCATAGGGTTTGGGAGTTGGGAAGTTAGGGGGTTAGGCGTGGTGTTCCGGGACTGCGTTGAGATATTCATTCTTCCATTATTTACGAAGGGGTTTAAAGTTGAAAGTTTAAGGTTTAACTTAAACTTTAAACCTTAAACCTTAAACTGGAAGGGTTTGGGAGTTAGGCGCGGCGTTTTTTTTTACTGCATTGCGCGATTCATTTTGCGATTCTTTTTTTTGGAACACGAAGTTGCAGGAAGTACACACGAAGGTTCACTAAGGATAAACCGAATCGACAAAAATTCCCCGTGTCACACCGTGTTCCCCGTGAACGCCGCGGTGAAAAAACTACCGGAGTGGTTTGGGAGTTAGGCGCGACGTGCTCCGATGACGGCGTTTGGTTTATTCATTGCACAATTCTTTTTTGGAACACGGAGTTCCTCTGAGTTGAACACGGAGTGGCACGGAGAGTGATGTTTGTTGTTCAACTAAAAGTGCCAACAAATTGTGGGAGGATAACGCCTTGACGCTTTGCTAAAACAAATCCGTCATCACTTTATACGTTGGGTCTTCTACGATGTTGACGTCGATTATTTTTTCTGCATTTTCCAAGAGGCGACGGCAATCCGGGCTTAGGTGCTTGAGGTGAATGGTTTTGCCTACCTTATGGTAGCGTTCGGTGATTTTATTCAGGGCTTCTATGGCAGACATATCTACTACCCTACTCTCCTTGAAATCGATATACACCTCATCGGGGTCATTTGCGACATCAAACTTATCCTTGAAGGCACTCACGCTGCCGAAAAACAAGGGGCCATAAATGGCATAGTGCTTAGCCCCATTTTCATCAATAGTTTTTCTGGCTCGAATACGCACGGCGCTGTCCCATGCGAACACCAAAGCTGCAATGATCACACCTATCAATACGGCGAGAGCTAAATCTTTCATGAAAACGGTTACCAAAGTAACCAACACCATTACCAAGATATCCGACTTGGGCATTCGCGTAAAGGTCTTCAAACTCGCCCATTCAAATGTCCCGATGGATACCATAATCATTAAGCCCGTAAGTGCGGCCATAGGTACTTTTTCTATTAAGCTCGAACCAAACATTACGAACATCAACAAAGCAATGGAAGCAACAATACCCGAAAGACGCGCACGAGCACCATTTGATACATTAATCAGACTCTGTCCAATCATGGCACACCCTCCCATCCCTGAGAAAAACCCGGATGCAATGTTGGCCGCACCTTGTGCTATAGCCTCTTTATTACTGTGTCCACGGGTTTCTGTAATCTCATCTACGATGTTCAATGTCAATAAACTCTCAATCAACCCTACCCCGGCAACGATGGCTGCATAAGGAAAAATAAGTGCTAAGGTTGTAAATGTAAATGGAACACTTGGAATATTAAAAGGAGGGAAACCGCCTTTGATGGAAGCGATGTCGCCTACTGTTTTGGTATCTATATTAAAGAGGGCTACAAGTCCAAAGACCACTAAAATGGCGGTTAAGGAAGCTGGGACAACTTTTGTAAGTTTTGGCAAGCCATATATAATGCCCATAGTAAGCAATACCAAACCCAATAAGACGTACAGTGTGGTTCCGGTGAGCCAGTTGCCGCTCGGGTCTTTAAACTGATCTAATTGTGACATGAAAATGATGATTGCCAAGCCATTGACAAATCCAAAAATTACCGGATGGGGTACTAGACGAATGAGTTTCCCCAATTTTAACAACCCTGCAAGCATCTGAATTACACCGGCTAAAATAACGGTAGCAAAAATATATTCTACCCCGTGGGATTTGGCCAATACCACTAAAACAACGGCAACGGCTCCAGTAGCTCCGGAAATCATCCCGGGTCGTCCACCAAAAATGGAGGTGATCAAGCCCATCATAAAAGCAGCATACAGGCCTGTTAAAGGTGACAACCCCGCAATTAAAGCAAAAGCTACCGCTTCCGGCACCAACGCTAAAGCTACAGTCAAACCGGATAGCACCTCTGTCTTATAATCTACTTTTTGTTTTAGGTCAAATAAATTGATGTACTTGTTCATCTGTTTTTGCTGTAGTTATTCAATAAAAAAAGAAAAAGTCATTGAAAACATGACTCTTACACAAAAAAACGACGTACCGCTTTCAGGCGGCAAAAGTACTCTTTTAATAAAGCCTGACAACTGTTGTTGCATTGTTTTTAGGGGAAAGCAAACGGATTTTACTCATCTAGCTAAAACTCCTACAGACCAAGAAAAACTAGAAGATTAGCTATTACAGAGAAGTTTCTTCCACAAAAAACCCCTCAAACCAGTTAGGGATGAGGGGTTTCACAAAAATTGATTTGTTTACTTATTGTACACTCAAGCGTTGTGTGCTTAGGTGTCCTTTTTCATTTTGAACTTGTACGATGTAAATGCCACGTGCCCAATTTGCTGTAGCAATTTCCAATTGATTGACAAGTGTGTGGTTTTCAAAAACAACACGTCCTTGCGCGTCAAATACAGTGGTGCGGGCCAATTTATCGCTACCACCTAAGGCTACAACAACTTTATCAGTGGTTGGGTTTGGGAAAACACTTAGCCCTTGTGCTTTTTCAAAAGCGACTGTGCTAATGGTTCCACCTACGGCGAGGCCATCGGCTTTTAGTTGTGTAGCTATTCTCGGTGTAATAAACTCCATTACCGTATCAATATAAGCCAATGACTGTGATTTGATATTGGGGTTGGTTTCATTACCACTTTGTGGATCTGCTGGATCCCACCAATCCCATGGGTTGGCATTGA
>JAIULY010000280.1 GCA_022565875.1 Schleiferiaceae bacterium
CGCTAACCAACTGAGCTAATTCCTCTACTTCAAAAAAAAAGGAGCCTATTTCTAGCCTCCTTCTCTTTTTTTTGCTCCCCCTGCTGGGCTCGAACCAGCGACCCTCTGATTAATCCCGCACGTGCGGAACTCTAACCAACTGAGCTAATTCCACTTCTTCAAAAAAAAAGGAGCCTATTTCTAGCCTCCTTCTCTTTTTTTGCTCCCCCTGCTGGGCTCGAACCAGCGACCCTCTGATTAACAGTCAGATGCTCTAACCAACTGAGCTAAGGAGGAATATGATGTTGCGAAATCTTGTTCCTTTTTCGCGGTGCAATATTACGCCTGTTCTCGATACTATGCAATATATTTGCACAAAATTTTTAAAAAATATTTCATGAGCTTGTTAATCGTTGGAACTGTTGCATTTGATGCTATAGAAACCCCCTTTGGAAGTACTGATAAGATATTAGGTGGCGCTGCCACGTACATCACATTATCGGCTTCGCAATTCCTTAAATCGTCAAATTTAGTATCTGTGGTGGGGGAAGACTTCCCTGAAGAGCATATCGATCTTTTGAAAAATCACGGTTCCAATGTTGCCGGATTGCAAATTTTGGAAGGCAAAAAAACCTTTTTCTGGCACGGACGATACAATCAAGACATGAATAGCCGCGACACCATTGAAACCCAACTCAACGTGCTGGGTGAATTTGAGCCCATTGTTCCTGAGGAATTCAAAAATGCTGAATACCTCATGCTAGGCAACTTGATGCCCAGTGTACAGCAAAAAGTGTTGGATCAATTACACAAGCGCCCAAAGTTGGTTGTATTGGACACCATGAACTTTTGGATGGATCACTTTTTAGACGACTTGACTGTTGCGCTAAAAAATGTTGATGTTTTGACCATCAACGACGAAGAAGCTCGCCAACTTTCGGGTGAATATAGTTTGGTAAAAGCGGCGAGAGCCATTTTAAAAATGGGACCGAAAGTGTTGATTATCAAAAAAGGTGAGCACGGCGCGCTGTTGTTTAATGACAAAGAGGTGTTTTTTGCACCAGCTATGCCGTTAGAAGATGTGTTTGACCCCACAGGTGCAGGTGATACTTTTGCTGGAGGATTTATTGGGTACCTAGCACAAACCAATGATATCAGCTTTGAAAACATGAAACGCGCCATCATCTACGGCTCTGCCATGGCCTCATTTTGTGTAGAAAAATTTGGAACGGAACGCCTTCACAATCTTGACCCAAAGGAGTTACAACTCCGAGTAGACGCCTTCAAAAAATTGGTGCACACGGAAATTCCAGTGATTTAATTTCCACTTTCCTCTCCTAATTTTAAATAAAGTCACCCGCTTCTCAGTTTTGGGATTGCGGGTGTCTTCATTTTAGTGATTTTCGTAGAGAATCAAAACTTTTACTGATGATACGCAATAGAAAATTACCAAGATTAGCAAGTGCGCTAGCTTTGACCATCGGCTTACTCGCCTGTTCTTCGGACGACAATAGTGACAACAACAACAACAACGGGAATCAAAACCCAGCAACACAAGATTACTTTATGACATTTGATATTGCTGGAGGTGTAGAAGGCGCCAAGTCTGGGTTTGCTAATGTAATCGGAGAATCGAGTTTTGGCGTGCATACCTACATGATTTCCGGCTTCGATGGTGGCGCCCTGGGCGGTAACCAAACATTCTCACTCACACTTTACATGAGCGGAACAAACGGTATTCCCAACCCTGAGGTAGGCACTTACCCTATTGGCGATGCAGGTCCTGCCCTTATGGACACCGGCTTTTGGGTCGTTTATACCGATACAGAAAACGGTTTCCAAAACGCTGTGGAATATGGACTGGAAAACCCTTCTGGTGAGTTGACCATTACCAACAAAACAAGCCGTTTTGTAGAAGGCACATTTACATTAACTGCTGGTAGCTGGGACACAAGTGAAACCATTCAAATTACAAATGGAAAATTCAAAGCGAAAATTTAACCAGAAAAGCTCCTTAAAAACAAAAGCCGCGCTGCAAGATGTTTGCAACGCGGCTTTCTTTTTTAGGAAAGCTAACTGAAACTATTAGATTTTGACCAATTTGCGAACAACAATGGCCTCACCAACCGATAACCTAACAGAGTAGGCTCCTGCCGATAGATGGCTTATGTCGTATTGCATGGTTTGACTTCCTGCCAATTGCTTCCAGTTTTCAAATACAATCACTTCGCCTAGGCTATTGATGATTTGTAGCTGCACATCGCGAGAAGCTAACATGTCAAACGATATCGTTACAGTTCCGGATGTCGGATTTGGGAACATGTTTATCTCTTGCACCAAATCATTCCACTCCACATGTATTCCTTGAATGGTTATTGTACGTGTTAATGTGTCACTTCCACAAGGATTAGTTACCACCAATGTGATGGTATACGCACCGTTAGCCGTAAATGTATGGCTTGTCATCATTCCAGTGCCTGTATTGCCATCGCCAAAATCCCAATGAAACTGTGTACCTCCTTGTGATCCGCTGGCGTCTACATTGACAGTAAAACCGGTTAATCCCGGAGTACCCGTCGCAACATCATCAGTAAAGGCTGCCGACGGTGGTGTACCAAGAATTACCGTCAACTCGCTATCTGGACGTGGACAAATATCACCTACTGTTACTCTCCAATTATAGAAGAAATAATAGATAGCCGGCTCGTTTGAGCTGTTTCCTGTGATGATAATGTCGTTATTCAAGGCATACGGATACTGTGTATTGGTACTTGTTCTCCCTAAACCAGAAACCGTTGTGCCAGATGGGTCTACTGCTAAACGGTAGTTTCCGGGCAACAGTGAAATACCAAGCGCCACTCTAAATGCGCCACCTGTGAAAGTGCTAGGCACTTCAATCGTGCGATTTGCAATAAGTGAATCGCCAGGATTGGTGCGCAATGCAATATTAATGAGCCCCGAATTTTCTGGATAAATAGTTACAGAGTCTATCGTCAACCAAGAGTTTACTGTAAACTCTAATGCTGTAGTGGCAAACTGTGTAAAGAAGCCTGTGTTGTTGCCAAAGGTATTA
>JAIULY010000281.1 GCA_022565875.1 Schleiferiaceae bacterium
CTAAAAGAAGTATCACATTTCACCACCCATTCCTATATCTACGATACCGGTCGCTTGTACAAAGGCGATAGTTTGTACTATGAAAATGCCGTGGGCTCTGGGAAAATATTTGGTAACGCTTATATCCACGACAGCATTGAAAACACATTAATTGTAGGTGACTATGCAGAATATCAACAAAATCCAGACTATGGCTTGGTGACAGGCAATGCCATTTACTCCATGCTATTAGAGGGAGACAGTTTGCACATTCACGGCGATACCTTGTTATATAATAGTCCGCCAACAGAAAACTTTGATCAATTACAGGTGTATTACGGGGTAAAAATTTACAAAACAGATTTTCAGGGCAAATGCGATTCCCTGTATTACAACGATCAAGACAGCATTTTTAAGCTTTTTGTCCGACCTGTATTGTGGAATGAAAACAGTCAAATGACTGCAGACACCATTTGGATCAGCTTGCGAAATGGGCAAATGGACAGTTTGCATATGTTAAATAACGCATTTTTACTTTCAGAGAATACAGAAAACGACGACATTGACCAAATAAAAGGGCGAAACATGTTTGGGATTTTTGTGGATAGCGAACTCGACAGGCTCTACGTGATGGGGAATGGACAAACCGCTTACCATTCGAGGGAGACTGATGGTAGTTACATAGGATTCAACAGGGCAAATTGCAGTAACATGTTGATTCGCTTTAAAAATTCAGAAATATCAAAAATCTCATTTTTAGTAAAACCAGACGGAAAAATGTATCCTCCCAAGCTGATTCCAGAAGAAGAGAAAAAACTAAAAGGATTTTTGCCAAGATTTGCAGAAAGACCACTATCAAAAGAAGATTTAATAGTAAATTCGCCCCAACCGATTAAAACTGCCTCAAAAGAACAATAAAACTGAAAAACAAACTGTATGAAGCGCCTTTTTTCAATCCTTCTCATCGCAACAATAAGCATCCAAGTATCGCATGCGCAACTTTTTCCTAGGGTAAAATTTGTAAATGTAGCCACACTAGACGATTGGGAGAAATTTTTAACGCTTGCAGAAGAAGAAAATTTGGCCGTATTGGTAGAGATTTGTGTGAATTGGGCGCAAGGATGTAGGTCTACCGAACGCAGTCAAATGTTGGGCGACCGTGCTCTAGCGCGCTTCATCAACACCAACTACCTCAGTGTACAAATTGATGCTGATTCCGAATTTGGTGAAATGCTTACGCAAACCTTTCCAGTGACAGCGTACCCTGCATATCTTTTTGGCTCTTATGAGGAGGTGGTATTCTCCAAGTTAGAGGGTTTGTTGAGCTCAGAAGATTTTCTAAAAATGGCTACTGAAAACTTAAATCTGATAAAGAGCTATCCCGAATTGGTAGATAAATATTTGGAACAAACTTTAAATCGGGAAGAATGGTTGAACCTTTTGGGAATATCAGAACTCAACAACGGTTTGTTGGGAACACAGCCCCTAGCTCGGGAGTTCATGCTGACGTTAGACGAAGAGGATTTGAACGACACCACCATATGGCCCTTTATCACTCGCTTTTGTTTAGATATAGAAAATGCAGTTTTTAGAACCATAGCAAGAGACAGCTCTGTAGTAAAACACTCGACTGAAAAATTTGACTTACTCGACTACTTTCGAAGTGTTTACAACTATAATTTAACACTTGCTATTTTCGATCGTGACTCTTTGAAAATGGAGCGCATCATATTAGAAGTTCTGCCATTAAAAACCAAAGACACCCTCACAGAAGCCGACTTTGCGCTGCGCACACGACAAGTTTTTCTCACCGAGACATTTAATTGGGAAGGCTATTTAAAAATAACCAGAGCCTATGTAGAAGAGCAATCAGAGAACAAGGCCCAATATTACCAAGGTTTTGCCCAACAATTGCTCGAAAACTACGAAGATGAGGATGCCGCAAAAACAGCCGAAGTATTAATCGACGAGGGCTTAAAACTTGAGCGTACCTTTGAGTTGGTGATTATAAAAGCGTATTTACTATCCGCTAGAGGTGAATTTGATGAGGCCCAACGGAGGGGGTTTGAAGCCAAGCGCTTGGCCGCCAACAACCATCAAGACCGCTTTGCTACAGAATTTTTGAATTCGCTACCCGACTGGAATCGAAGGTAATTATCCCTAGTTGATCTAAGACAAAACACATCAAAAAAGACGGTTATGAACCGTCTTTTTTCATTTCTTAGATTCAGCGAAAGCAAGTGCTGCCAAGTGGTAATAAACTAGTATTTTCGCAACAAATTGTTAGCCCCATTATGTATCCCTTACTTCGAAGCCTTCTCTTCTTATTGCCTGCGGAAACCGCCCATCACTTTGCTTTTTTTGCGATTCGTTTGTCTCATAAAATTCCGGGTATACAAAGCTATATCCGCAGCAAATACAAGATAGATACACCGCATTTGCGAAGGACAGTTTTTGGAATAGACTTCCCTAATCCGATTGGCTTAGCTGCTGGTTTCGATAAAGATGCAAAAGCATTTAAAGAGTTGGGAAACTTCGGTTTTGGCTTTATTGAAATTGGAACGCTTACGCCGCTACCACAGGCTGGGAATCCAAAACCGCGATTGTTTCGCTTGCCTAAAGACCAAGCGCTAATTAACAGAATGGGGTTTAACAACGGAGGCGTTGACGCTGCTGTAGAACGGCTAAAAAAGCGAAATCGCGGATTGATTATCGGGGGAAACATCGGCAAGAACAAAAATACGCCAAATGAAAAAGCCCATGAAGATTACCGGATAAATTTTGAAAAGCTCTATCCTGTTGTCGATTATTTTGTAGTGAACGTAAGTTCTCCAAATACACCAAACCTGCGAGCATTGCAAGAAAAAGAACCGCTAACCCACCTTTTGCAGTTGTTGCAAACCCTCAACGAATCCAAACCTATTGCCAAACCCATTTTATTGAAAATTGCTCCCGATTTAACCGATGGACAGCTCGATGATATTGTAGATATTGTAACGACCACCAACATTGCCGGGATTGTGGCAACGAACACCACTATTTCTAGA
>JAIULY010000282.1 GCA_022565875.1 Schleiferiaceae bacterium
TCAAAATTGGTGTATGAATAGGATCTTAACCCTAGGTGAGGATAAAAGAAAGCACCGGGCAAAATTGAATCTCCAGTGAAAGCGAAGGTGTCAATTTGAGTAGTATTAAAGTTGGAATCCATTTCAAGTATGCCAATATGTCGAGTTTCTAATAATGTGTTGATTGGGTCTAACCAAACATCTTTGTGTAACGAGAGTAAAGTAATCAGTTGTGGTAGTCCGTTGGGGGTTTGTAAAAATTGTGTTGTGAGATTTACATAGCCAATGCCAAAAGGCGCAGGAAAAGGTTGTGCAAATCGGTAATTGACATATTGCAAGCTGTCGTCAAATTCTATAAAATACCTGCCAACAGAAGCAAAGTATTTGTTGCCAAACTTTGCTGCATCATAAATAACACCTACAGTGTGATTATTCCAAAGTTGATGCTTGTCAATTTTACCACTCTTTAATACGGTGCCAGCTAAATCAATTTCGACTATTGTCCCCCCAAACTCACCGTCAAAGCAATAAGGTGAAGTCGTGCCCACTAAAAGAAATGTAGAGTCATTTGCAACTACGTTTAGAGTCTCAAAATCAGTTGAGTCTCCCAAGGTTTGTATTTTAGTTAAATTGAGTATAGCTAGGTCTTCATCCATCTGCAAAACAAATGATTCTAGACCTACGCAATTGGTGTATTGAGCTTTTATGATAAATGCATAAATGTTTCCATTTGGACCAATTAGCATATTGTTTATGTTTACAAAATCATCAGGATTCCTAGGAATCAGGTTAGAGATATCCAAAGAGTCAACTACTTGCAACGCGTGATTGGTTTTCAGTATTTTATGCATGTTGCAGCCAATGTCGAAATCATCGCATTCATTTTCATCAAAAAAAATAAAATCATCAGTAGCTACAGCAGAATTGTTGTGTGTGAAATTGTAAGGCTGCCGGCGCACCTCGGCGAGTTGGGCTGTGGATTCTAAGCCAAAGGATAGTAATAAAAGCAGTATAAGCGTTCTCATATATGGCGTATTTAAAAAAGGCCTCGCCTGATTTTTGGCGAGACCTACTTGTTGTTTTAATTAAAGGTAAGAAAGAGTGGGGATATTGTTTGTAAGCCACCCATTAAATGCAGTGCGAACTTGTAAAAACTCCCAATTACACAAAGGAATGTTAGGGGATGTGCCAATAGTGTGTTTATCTACTTCCATTTGAATGTGCATCACTCCGTAGTGTTTCCACAAAATTTGATCCACAGCATCGTAAATTTCTTGTGCATAAGTGTTTTGTTCTTGAATAGACAAGCAGGTATATATCGATTGCGGTGTTGTTTGTCCAGCAATAGGAGCATTACTTTTTCCAAAAAGGACAGATCCGTTAATTAAACGATGTGGAGACGTCCCCGGCATTGAAGAGTAATCCCTTACATTTGTGAAAAACGGTACAACGGGATTAGAGGTGGGTAGAGGTCCAGTGTATTTGGGAAGCGCAGCGAAGGCTTGATTGGCAATTCTTTGAGCGTTATAAATTGATGATGGCCCCGAGGTATTACATGTATTCTTTGTCCCAGCAAATCTTGTAGCATCAGCACTTGGAATAGATGGGATGGTTAAAGTGAGGTTGTCGGCGCCATCCTCTGTTACAACTCCTGTGAAGAAACTCAACCGAATTCCGAAGAATATAGATTCTGAATTTGAAAATTCCTCATCAAAATAAACATCTGCACTTGCAAATTTTACATATTGAGTAAGCTCTTCGTTTCCAATGGCAGCATTCCAAAGAATAAGCGCTTGCTTTAATTCTGCTTCATAAACCATATCATCCTCCAATCGCTCAAATTCGACTTGCAAATTTACAGTGTACATAGAATCATGTGTGTGCGGTAAATTTCCGTGCAAATAATTCAATCCCGTTTCAAGCGTCCAAATACCTCTGTTGATATCTGTTGTTCCGAGACCATTGTCATCTTCAAAGTGCATCAAAGCGGCTACAATCTCATCCTCGAGGTCACCCATAGGGTCATAGATTTCATAGTCCTCTTCACCAAAAGCAAAAGTGTCTGATAAATATGGTGCTTGTCTTAAATCTTGCTCTTCTTTTGAGCAACTAAAAAGCATTGCCGTTGACAAACCTATGGCAATTGCGAATCCCCTTACTTTTGATGGGGGGGGGTAGCCCCGTCGTTTAGATAAATCATAATTTGATTTTTTAAATTATTATCAATGCAATATTAAAAAAAAAAATATTTAAAAAAACAACAATTGTAAAATTTGGTAATTTTTTTGCTCTAAAGGTGTAAAACACCAGCTGTAAGCCAATATCTACATGCTTATGTTTTAGGTTAACTATTTGTACTTTAAAGCTTCAAGTTATATAAGCTCAATGCACAAACAACAATCTACCCCAATCCAAAAACAGTTTTCTTATTAAGCAAAAAACGGATTACGGGGTGTGTTTTACCTACTTAGAGAGATTTATTACCTAATAAATAGATCTGCTGTTCAGGCATAAAGAGGTTGCAACGAAAGGTTATTACAATGCGTTGATGGCCAAAGTGAAACGCTTCAGTTTCGCTAAATCCCTGCTCGAACTATTCGCAATAACAATCTTTTGTAGCTAGTTCATAATCAAATAGGGTTTTCCCATTAGCAATACAACAGGATTCACATTCTTGGCGCGATTGTGAAGGGGAACAGTTGGCCTCTGGTTTTATGCAGGACGTGGCGCTGAACAAACCTATAGTGGCAAGTAAAATAATACATCTATTTTTCATAATTCGTGTTTGTAAAGATAGTTTTTGTGGCTTAAAAATCACTGTTGATCAATAGGTTAAAAAGGTTTTTTGATAGTTTGTTTTTTTCAATCACGAATATAACTCTAGAATACAGGCACTCCAAAATAGATATCAAAAGTTTGCGACCACATTTTTTGTATTTCTCCCCGAAAATGTATTTCTAAATCTTGCACGTACCTTCCCTTGGCATTTTTAGCTGCATTAA
>JAIULY010000283.1 GCA_022565875.1 Schleiferiaceae bacterium
AACAATTGGGGTTGGGTATTATATATTGTTCTTTGGGTATCTCGTTGCCATTGATTTCTGGCACTACCAAAGCTTTGTCTGCATCCATCCGAAATGCTGATGAGTTATCTATAACGTAAGTCCCCTTGTTTGCGAAAAGTGGCGCATATTGCAAGGCCGTCTCTCCTCCAGCCGAAAATATCGCAATGTGAGGTGCTTTTTCTATTGCGGTTTTCATGTCTACTATCGCAACATCCTTTCCGTTAAAGGAAATGCATTTACCTACAGAACGCTCACTTGCTACTGGAATTAGCTCAGAAATAGGGAAGGCCCGCTCTGCTAATACCTCTAACATCTTTCGTCCTACCATGCCGGTTGCACCGACTAACGCAATTTTGTACATAATTTTCTTACGTTAAAATTATTTTTATATATTTGCAAAGTTATGAGGAAGCTATTCATTGTCAGTCAGGTTTTTCTTTCTGTTTTAGGAGTTGTCGTAGCGCAAAGCTCTTGGAACGACAGCTTTTCCAATGGTGATTTTATTACATCTAAACTTTGGATGGGGGATACTTCTTATTTTATCATAAACAATTCACAGCAATTGCAGCTCCAAGCCCCTGGAGCAGGGCATGCAGCTTTGGCAACTGAAAGCGAAATTTCACGAAATGCATCCTGGGAATGGTGGCAACAAATGTCTTTCAACCCGTCATCTGCAAATTTCTCAGCTGTACATTTTATGATGGATGTTGCAGACCCTAGAATACCACATAATGGATATTTTTTGCGGATTGGTGGCACTACCGAACGTCGCCTTCATCTTTTCCGAATGGATGGCGGCACAGCTACATTAGTAGCTGAAAGTGCTGCGAATTTGGTAAACTCTAATTTGGTCACGCTTCGCATAAAAATCACCCGGGACAGTTTAGGAACCTTTAGTGTTTTTGTAGACGATCAAGGCGGACAACAGTTTCAACTTGTTGCAACCGCAACGGATACCACTCATATATTTTCTTCGCATTTTGGACTTTATTGCCAATACACAGCAACACGCGCAGACAGGTTCTTTTTCGATGACTTTCAAGTATCTGGACTTGCAACTACTGATACACTTCCACCCAAAGTTACTAGCTACAAGATTTCTGAAGAAAATAAATTAACATTGAATTTTAATAAAGCCCTCAGCGGTCCAAGCCCTACCTCTTTTCTGCGCAATCAAATACAGCCTGACTCTGTCAAACTCCTGCTTCCTACGGTTGTTGAGCTAACTTTTTCATCCCCGTTTGTGTCTCAACAAACCTATTCCTTCCGTATCCAAAATCTCTCTGACTTACGAGGAAACATGTTAGTAGACACCAGTTGGCAAAGTATTTATTATCGAGCTGATTGGAATAGTTTGGTTTTTAATGAGGTAATGGCGAACCCCACCCCAGTCGTGCAATTGCCGGATGCTGAGTATATTGAGCTCTTCAATCGCTCTACTTTTCCAATCGATGTAGAAAATTGGCAATTACATATAGGAAATCAAATACGAAGTCTACCTAGTATCCTCTTGCCGCCCAATCAATTTTTATTGATTTATAGCAATAATCACCCGAAACTATTCCCTGATAGTGTACCACAAATACAACTTTCGTTAAGTAACACTGTGCTCACCAATTCCGGACAAGTCCTTCGCCTTTTCAGCGCTTCAGGGGTTTTAGTGGATAGTTTGCGTTATAGTGACCAATGGTATGGTCATCCCGATAAGCGCTCGGGAGGTTGGAGCCTAGAGCGAATAGACCCTGATAGACAATGTGGAGAACAGGAAAATTGGAGCGCTAGCACATCACCTTTAGGTGGCACCCCCGGTACGCCAAACGCTATTTATGCTTATAATCCTGATACTGTTGCCCCTTTTGTTATTGGTCATGGGCTCATGGATGAACATTCAATATGGTTGCAATTTAATGAACGCGTCTTCCCAAACCCACAATTGCCACATCCCTATTTTTTGAATGCATTTCCTGAAATCGATAGCATTAGCATGGCTGATGACATACCCAATGCGCTGCAACTTTTCATGAAAACACCACTTCAAAATCAGCATGTTTATGCATTAATTTTACCACCATACTTTCAAGATTGTCATGGTATCTTAAACAATCAGGATACGCTCTACTTTGGTATTCCAGAGTTTCCAGATGTGGGTGATGTCATTTTAAACGAGGTGTTGTTTCACCCTCCAGCTGGTGGCGTTCGATTTGTGGAGTTGTTGAATGTGAGCAATAAAATTATAGACTTAGGACAATTGCGGCTATGCCATGTGGACGACATAACCAAAATGCCCATAAATACGCGTTCCATCACAACAGGCGGTCGTTTACTATTCCCGGGAGCCTTTGCCGTTATCACCCCAAACTCGGAATTACTTTTGGCACAGCATCCAAATACGGTGGTTGAGGCGTTACACGACGCTACTTTGCCATCCATGACAAATTCCTCTGGGAGTATAGGCATAGCCACTGTATCACTTACACTTTTGGATTATCTAAATTATGATGCCACCATGCATCACGTCGCCATTCGCAATCCTGCTGGTGTGTCTTTAGAGCGCATTCGCCCTAGCGGGCCTGCCAATGACCCTTTTAATTGGACAAGTGCAGCCGCCTCAGCAGGATTTGCTACACCGGGTTTTCAAAATTCACAGCGAAATGGCGCGTACCAGACACAACGCCGGTTTGAAATTCACGGGACTCCTTTCTCCCCTAATGGCGATGGCTACCGGGATCTACTAGAGATTCACTTTCAATTTGAAAAATCGGGGTATGTTTTGCAAGGGCGCATTTTTGACACACAAGGACGCGAGGTCAGTCATTTTGCTAATACAGTACTTGTGGGTGAGACAGGGGTCATTC
Organism: Schleiferiaceae bacterium; assembly: GCA_022565875.1. Classification (GTDB taxonomy): domain Bacteria; phylum Bacteroidota; class Bacteroidia; order Flavobacteriales; family Schleiferiaceae; genus JAIULY01. Next base: position 2,877 of record JAIULY010000283.1, read on the forward strand.
ATTGGAATGGTGAAACGGGAACGGGTAAAATTGCACCTATTGGAACGTACATTGTGCTGATTGACGCCACCCACCCCGAAGGTGACCGGCATCAATTCAAAGG
>JAIULY010000284.1 GCA_022565875.1 Schleiferiaceae bacterium
GCAGGAGTGTACTTTTTAAAGTTGGGTGAGCACGTAACAAAACTCGTAAAGCAATAGATGATTTTGTTAAAAATCTCGTCTCTCTTCCATGGCTTCTGTATTTTTCTGCTCTTTTGAGTTTTGAATAATAGTGATTGAATTTTGTAATTTTTTGAGTCCAGCGCGCTTGAGGGGGCTACTGCGAAAGGTTTTTTTGAAAACGCTGTTGGTGATTTCTAACCAATCGCTATGCGACATTTCAAGTAGACCGGGTGTAGGTGTAAATTTGGGTTCGCGATGGGGTGAAGAAAAGCGATTCCAAGGGCAAACATCTTGACAAATATCACAGCCAAATAGCCAATTATTGAGGTCGTTGCCTGCGGATGTCGGCAAGTTGTCGCGCAATTCGATGGTCATATGGGAAATGCACCGGTTGCTATCCACCACTTGGGGTTGCAGGATTGCCGCTGTTGGGCAGGCATCAATGCATTTGGTACAGGTGCCGCAGTGGTCGGAGGTAGGGGTGTCCGGCTCTAGTTTTAGGTCGATAATCAATTCGCCAATAAAGAAAAAAGATCCAGCACCCTTGGTTAGGAGGAGACTGTGTTTTCCAATCCATCCCAACCCGGCGGCCTTTGCCCAAGCGCGATCCATTACAGGGGCAGAGTCCACAAAAGCGCGGCCTTCCACTTGACCAAAATGCTGCTGTATGAAATCGAGTAGGGCAGCTAGTTTTTCTTTTATAACATAGTGGTAATCTGTTCCCCAAGCGTATTTAGAAATTTTAGGCGCATTGGGGTCTTGTTGGTCTTTCGGGGCTGGGTAGTAGTTTAGCAATACGCTAACTACAGTTTGGGCACCAGGGACAAGTTTGCTGGGGTCGAGTCGTTTGTCAAAATGGTTTTCCATCCAGGCCATACTGCCGTGATGTCCGGCATTGAGCCATGCTTCTAGCCGTGGTGCTTCTTCTTCTAAAAAGCGCACGCGAGAAATCCCACAGGACATAAATCCCAACCTAGCGGCTTCCGCTTTTATTTGCGCTTCTTTATTCAATGGAGCATGGTTGGTTTTTCAAGTCTGCTTAGATGGCTCAAAGGTCAACAATTAGAATGTATGTGTTTTGAAACAGCGTGCCCCTTCCTAAAAAAAAGTGCTTTTAGAGTGCTGTTAAAAATAAAATCTGAATCCTGTATAGAGACCAAAGGTGTACATCACTTCTCGCGGCAAGCCCTCTGATTGTACTAAGGGGTTGAGCATATAGCGAAAATTGGCTCTCAAAAACCAGGAAACATTATCTGTAAATCGATAATTGCCCCCAACGGCCATTCCAACAGTGGTGGTATAAGATCGTGAAATTTGCAACAAATTGCGTTCACTCAAAATAGTTTCGCTTCCCGGAGCGGTCACTTCTTGCTGGTAAAACTGCGGGATGTTGAACTCGATTTGAGGTAGAAACTCCAATGCGAAGTAGTCTGACAAGTCGGCTTTTAGAATGATGTGAATCGGAATGTTAAAGTGAGTGAGACGGGAGGTGAGTAAGAAATTGCCACGGACGGTATCTGAGATGTTTTCGTCGTAATAACTTCCCAATTCGACCGCAAAGGCAGAAATGGAGCGATTGAAACCAAGTGCAACATCAAAGCTTTGCCCTAAGTCGATGTATAAATCGGCACCAAAAGATTGTCCAAAGCGCAATTTTGCAGCCGCTTCGGTGGGGGTGTACACAAAGTTGGCTTCAAAGTCGTCTTCCAATTCACGGCGCGACGCAAAGTAAGGTGAATAATTGACTCCCAAAGATATGGGGTTTTTGTTCACTTTAGAATCCGTAAAGTATTGAATGCGTTCGGTGCGTTGTGCGTGAGCTGATTCTGGAGCCAACCATGCCAAAGCGCAAAGGGCCAAAGCGCATTTCAAAGCCTTAATTTTCAATGTATTCATAGCTTCATTTTTCTAATGTTAGCGGCAAATACGGTTGCGTGCTAACACCTATTGTGACAATTTCGTTACAATTATTTCTGGTGAATCGTTGATGTATTCGACCAGTTGATTGCTAACGCCAAGATAGCAAACTTCTTTTACAGGGCCTTCAGGATATTTTTAATTTTATCATAAGCTCGTTCTAAACCGGACGCATCGCTTCCGCCCGCAGTGGCGAAAAACGGTTGACCGCCGCCCCCGCCACGTATTTCGCGCGATAACTCCTTGATTAGAGTGCCAGCTTTTAGGTCTGTGGTGGCAATGACATCGTCGGAAAGGACCAAGGATAGGGTCACTTTATCCCCCGCTCTGTTGCCATACAGGCCAACAAAACGCGTTGCTTGTCTCTGTTCAAAACAAATGGATTTGATGGCATTGGCATCCAAAGGCAGTGTTTTGGCAATAAGGGTAAAGTCGCCAATCTGCTCAGCGGAGTCTTGAATGTTGGTCAAAATTTCTCGCGCTTTTTCTTGTTGCAACCGTTCGATTTCCTTGGTCAAATCACTGTTCTCGTTTTTGAGTTTTTCAATGGCTTGAATGGGGTTGGTGCCTTTCAGCAAGGCCTTTACCTCTGCTAATTCTGTGAGTTGTTCGTTGACAAAGGCAATTGCTTTGGTGCCGCTAACAGCCTCAATTCTGCGTATTCCAGCGGCGACAGCACCTTCAGAAACGATTTTGAATAGTCCAATGGCACCGGTAGCTGTCACGTGTGTGCCTCCGCACAACTCGACACTCGTTCCAAATGTTATAGCACGAACTTCATCACCATATTTTTCGCCAAACAACATCATGGCACCCATTTCTTTGGCGTTGTCCATAGAGATGGCCCGGTGTTCTTGTAATGCTAAGTTTTCCTGAATCCGATGGTTGACAAGTTGTTCCACCTGTTGTATTTCATCGGTGGTCATTTTGGCGACATGCGAAAAATCAAAACGCAAATAGTCTGGGTGTACCAACGATCCTTTTTGGGCAACGTGTTCGCCAAGTACTTCTCGCAATGCTTGGTGGA
>JAIULY010000285.1 GCA_022565875.1 Schleiferiaceae bacterium
AATCAAATTTATCAAACCATAATTAGGAAACTTTCGAGTGATGAAAAAAATACTAGACGATAACTCTTTAATTTTACTTAGATTTTATATTTCAAAATATTCTAAGTCTGAAAAGATTTGGGTATCAAAAGTTGTAAACAAACAGGGGCGAAAATACTGACAGCACTAAAAACCTACAGTATTTGCAGCGGTGTATGTTTTCACACGAAAAAAATTAATCGTATGTCTTCCCAGCAAACACCCCGCATTTCACGGATTTGCCCTATTTCTGAAGCAATTTGTAAGTTTGTCATCATTGGTAAGTTAAAAAAGTTCACAAAAATAGGAGCAGATGAATAAGCAAGGGATAACCGTTTTACAATGATTCAAAAATTCCCCCACTTCCCCCAACGCGACGCCATGGAGTGCGGCATTGCCTGCCTCAAGATGGTGGCTGCCCATTATGGCCGCGAGGTGAGTTGGCGTCGCCTGCGGCAGCTCAGCCATGTGGGGCGTTTGGGCGTGAGCTTGCAAGACATCAGCCGAACGGCAGAAACACTGGGTTTTAAAACGCTGGGGGTGAGTATTTCTCTGGAGCAATTGGTGGAAGATGCACCGCTGCCGGCCATTGTGCATTGGAACCAACAGCATTTTGTGGTTGTGTATCACGTTACACGCAAAAAAATATTCGTGGCTGACCCGGCGCACGGCAAAGTCACTTTTACCCACCAAGAGTTTTTACAGCACTGGCAACACAAACGCACCGATGGGCATGGGGTGGCCTTGCTGCTGGAATCCACACCGGAACTCAACCAACAACCAGACGATGAGCCAACCGAAACCCAGCGTTTCGGTTTTTTGTTGCGCTACCTCACAGCCTATAAAAAACTCATCGCACAATTGTTTTTGGGACTGGTGGTGGGCAGTGTGTTGCAGCTAATCTTTCCCTTTCTCACCCAAGCAGTGGTGGATATCGGTATCAATCAAAATAACCTGCATTTTATTTACGTCGTATTAGCGGCACAACTCATGTTGTTTTTCAGCAGTACTGCGGTGCAGTTTATCCGCTCGTGGATATTGTTGCACATCAGCGCGCGCATCAATATCCGGTTGGCAAGCGATTTTCTCTTCAAGCTCATGAAGCTGCCCATTGCGTTTTTTGATGCCAAAATGCACGGCGATATCCTCCAACGCATCAACGATAACCGCCGAATTGAAAACTTCCTTACCGCCGGCACACTCAACACGCTGTTTAGCATGGTGAACCTGCTACTGTTTGGCGCAGTACTGCTTTATTACAACTGGATCATTTTTTCCGTGTTTATGGTGGGGAGCACCCTCTACATTACTTGAGTGTTTTTGTTTTTGAAAAAACGTAGAGAGCTGGATTACAAATAATTCAGCCGCCTTAGCGAGAACCATTCGGTTATGATACAACTTATTAGCGGCATGCAGGAAATCAAATTGCACAATAGCGAATCACAATTTCGCTGGCAGTGGGAAGACCTGCAAGCACGGTTGTATAAAATCAGTGTAGAGAGTCTTAAACTCGAACAAGGGCAAAGCATCGGGGCAACCACCATCGATCAACTCAAGAACATTATCATTACTTTTTTGGCGGCTAAATTTGTGTTAGATGGACAAATTACGCTGGGGATGATGCTCTCCATTCAGTACATCATTGGGCAGCTCAATAATCCCATCAGTCAGTTGATTGGCTTTGTACAAAGTGCGCAAGACGCCAAAATTAGTTTCGAACGTCTGGGTGAAATCCACCTGCGCGAAGATGAAGTAAATGCCAACGCTACCTTTCAAAGTGAGCTACCAAACGAAGCAGCGTTGCAGTTGCAAGGGGTGGATTTCCGTTATGGTGGTCCCGATGAAGCTTTGGTACTGCAAGAAATCAACTTGACCATTCCGCACGGGAAAACCACCGCCTTGGTAGGCACCAGTGGCAGCGGCAAAACCACATTGCTCAAATTGCTTTTGCAGTTTTATCAGCCGGTGAAAGGTGAAATCAAATTGGAGAACTTAGCCTTGCAAACGGTGCATCCTACTGTATGGCGCGAGAAGTGTGGCACGGTGATGCAAGAAGGCTATGTTTTCAATGATACAATTGCTAAAAATATTGCCATTGGCCAGGAAGATATAGATATGGCACGTTTGGACTTTGCTGTAAGCACAGCCAATATCAAAAGCTATATTGATGCGCTGCCTATGGGATATCAAACCAAAATTGGGGTGGAGGGACAAGGATTGAGTACTGGACAAAAACAGCGTTTGCTCATTGCGCGTGCGGTTTATAAAAACCCTGAATACATCTTTTTTGATGAAGCCACCAACGCCCTCGATGCTAATAATGAGAAGGTGATTATGGAAAACCTCAACCAGTTCTTCCGAGGTAAAACAGTGGTTGTTGTTGCCCACCGACTGAGTACCGTAAAAAACGCTGACCAAATTGTAGTGTTGGAAAACGGTAGGCTCGTGGAACTAGGTAACCATCAAGAATTAACTGCCAAACGCGGCAAATACTATGAACTGGTAAAAAATCAATTGGAACTCGGAAACTGATGCCAGAAAACCAACAACACAGTCAGCAAGTAAGCGTGCTATTAGGTACTCCGCCCAGTTGGTTAGTCCGCTGGGGTACGGCGGTAGTATTTGTTGTTGTGGCAGCCACCATTATTGGCGCAGCTTTCGTACGGTACCCCGATGTGATTACCGGCCAAATGATCATTACCGCTACCAATCCGGTGAGTCCTGTGTATGCGCGTAAAACCGGAAGAATTACCGAGATTTTTGTACAACAAGGCGACACAGTAGCTCCCGGCGAATGGTTATTGGTGATAGAAAACCCCACCAATACCTCCCATGTACACCAATTACTCAATGCCCTATCAACCTACGACAGTCTGGTGTTGCATAGCACAGATAGCCTTCCCTATC
>JAIULY010000286.1 GCA_022565875.1 Schleiferiaceae bacterium
ACAAAGAACCATGACAATGAAGCGCCTTACATTGATGCGATTTTAAAAGAGTGGCACTTCTATCTCCAAGACCTACCACGCGATTTTCAGATTAGCGGCATCCATTTAGGCGGAGGAACACCCACTTTTTTTTCACCTGAAAACCTGAAAAAACTTATTTCTGGAATTTTCAGCCAAGCCCACGTGGAAGCAGGCGAATGGTATAGCTTTGAAGGACATCCAGGCAATACGACAGAAGAACATTTAAGAACGCTGTATGATCTAGGGTTTCGTCGTGTGAGTTATGGCATTCAAGATTTTGACCCTGTGGTTCAGCAAGCAATACATCGCATTCAGCCCGTTGAAGAAGTTAAAATTGCCACAGAACTTGCTAGAAAGGTTGGTTATACCTCAGTGAACTATGATTTAATATATGGGCTGCCCTTTCAAACAACAAGCGGATTGAACAACACACTTGAAAAGGTTGCAAATTTAAATCCGGATCGCATTGCATTCTACAGTTATGCTCATGTGCCTTGGGTTAGTAAAAGTCAACGGGCATACGGCGAAAAAGATCTTCCAAATCCTCAAGTAAAATGGAAACTGTATCAACAAGGTTGCGCCTTCTTTAACACTAATGGCTATGAAGATGTAGGTATGGACCATTTTGTTAGACCAACCGATGCATTGTTTAAAGCTCGTGAATCAGGTGAGTTACATCGTAATTTCATGGGGTATACTCATAAAAGAGAAAAACTACTACTCGGTTTGGGTGTGTCTGCTATCAGTGACGTAGGTGGAGCCTATTGGCAAAATGTAAAAAGCGTGGAAGGCTACCACGAACAACTTAATACCGAGCGATTTCCTGTGTTCAAAGGGCATTTGACAACAGAATCTGATCAGGTTCGAAGGAAACACATATTGAATATTGCATGTCAATTTGAAACGCATTGGAGTCCAGAGGAAAATAAATATTTAGAAGCCAAAGGTATCTTGTCGCGTCTGAAAAATTTAGAAAACGATGGTCTTTTGAAACTTAAATCTAACAGTCTTGAATTAACACCTTTAGGGAAAGATTTACTGCGATTGTGTTGCGCTGCATTTGATGCGTTTTTGCCAGAACGGGCCGAAGGTGTTTTTAGTAAGGCTATTTAATAAAAAGCAGAAAACCGGCAAAAATAATTGTAGCCACGAGCATCATTACGAGTGTATAGGGTAGAATTTCTTTGGCTTTCAATCCAGTTATCCCTAGAAGTGGTAAAGCCCAAAAGGGTTGTAACATGTTGGTAAGTTGATCGCCGTATGCCATTGCCATAATGCATTTGCCTTCAGAAAGCCCAAGGGATTGTGCCGTTTCGATAAGAATAGGCGCTTGAACACTCCATTGCCCGCCCCCACTTGGTACAAAAATATTGATAATGGCAGCACTAAAAAATGTAAACAACGGAAAAGATGTGGGGGTGCTGTTAGCGGAGAAATACAAAGCTAAATCTGTTGCTAAACCCGACTCTTTTACAACGGCAATTATCCCAAAATACAATGGGAATTGCACCAAAATGCCTGACACTCCAGAAATGGCTTCGTCAATTGCCGCGAGAAAACATTTTATATTAGCATGCAAAATCAAGCCTAAACCCAACAGTATAAAATTCACAAAATCAGGAGTAAGTAAGCCTATAAAGCTTTTGTTTTCATCAAGTTGTGGCTTAATGAAAGCAACCAGCACAATCACCATGCCTACAGCTTTACCAAGAAAAGAACTGGTATCAAGGCGCTCTGCACCAATATAACTTGGGGTGACTAAAAACTTTTCTTTGGTCGCTAGTTGAATTAGTTTGGGAACTTTGGCACTAGAATTTTTTGCCAATAGCCAAAGCGTAAATGGGATAACTAAGAGTACGGTTGTAGCCACTAAAACATTTAATTGACTAAAAATCGTTTCCCTTAGCGGGACATTTATTGCGGAGAAATTATTTACAAAACTCGCAATATGACCTGGCTCTGCTGCTTTCAATGGGGCTGAGCCGGATAAACCACCGTGCCATACCAACATACCAGAATAACCGGCTGCCCCAACTAATCCATAATTGATGGCTAGGCCATTTGAGGCTGCTTGATCTGCAACTTTGCGCGCAAATAGCGCCCCGAAAACAAGCCCTAACCCCCAATTAAATAAACCAACAAGCATCGTCAGAACAGATACCCAAATCACTGCACTAGAAGTGGTTGTACACAAAAGAACCATTCTCTGAGTAATTCGGTTTGCTAAAGGTGTCAACGCTAAGACATGACCTAAAACTAGTATCAGCATCATCTGTACAGTAAATGCCAATAAAGCGCTAGACCACAAGCCCTTTTCCCACCAACCTAACACATGAAGCGTTTGAGACAAATAGGATTCGGCAGGAGTTTTAGAATACAAGACAGCCAAAACCCAAGTTAGTATCGTAAGTAATAGGGCGATAGTAAAAGGGGTAGGCAAAAGCAGGCGAGCCCATCTTTCCATTTTATCAGCTGCAGGTGTTGTCATGGTGCAAACATCTGAAAAAGCATTCAATTATCAATTAGGGTTATCTATAAATCTATTAAGCACCTCAACAATCATAATTATTCATCTAGGATATTCTTTTCTTTATTCTAATGAATCGTGCATAAGTTCTTTGCAACGCAGCGCTTCTCTAAACTTATTAGAGGTTGGGGTTTAAATTAAAATTTGGTAACTAATCAGTCTGCTGTACATTTTTTTGATAACGGCTAAGTTATTAACTATTTTTTGGGGTTATTAACATGTGTATTTGTGTAAAGCGTAGTTTTTTCAACAGTTGTGATAAACTTGCTAATAACTTTGTTTGTAATTATTTGGCTGCCACCAATTGTGTTGCTCATCTTTGCCGTAAGTTAAAAACGTAGCATGGATTTTC
>JAIULY010000287.1 GCA_022565875.1 Schleiferiaceae bacterium
CTGCATCTCGTTGGATACAATGACCAAACAGAAGCAGAACAAAAGGAAATGCGGATGAAAGAAGATTTTTATCTAGAAAAGGCATTAAAGTATTTAAATTCAGTTAATTAAAACACTGTTTCACGTGAAACATTCTAATAAGTACGATGTAATTGTTGTAGGAGGCGGTCATGCGGGTTGTGAAGCGGCTTATGCCGCCGGCAAGATGGGGGCAAACACACTCTTAGTAACCATGAATATGCAAGCGATTGGACAAATGTCCTGTAATCCTGCTATGGGTGGTGTTGCTAAGGGTCAAATTGTTCGCGAGATTGACGCGTTGGGCGGAATGAGTGGTATTGTTACCGATGAAACGATGATTCAATTTAGAATGTTGAATCGAAGTAAAGGCCCGGCCATGTGGTCTCCACGGGCACAGTCTGACCGCATGCTCTTTGCTGAAAAATGGCGCTTAGTTTTAGAGTCGAACCCTAATGTGGATTTTTACCAAGAAATGATTACTTCCCTTATTGTGGAACAGGGTCGTGTTATTGGTGTGAATACCGCGTTGGGAATACCGTTTTATGCCAAGGCTGTTGTTTTAACCAATGGGACGTTTTTAAATGGTTTGATTCATATTGGTGAACAAAACTACGGTGGTGGTCGTATGGGTGAGCGAGGTGCTACGGGAATAACAGAACAGCTGAATGCACTAGGCTTTGAGAGTGGTCGAATGAAAACAGGTACACCGCCACGTGTGGATGGTCGTTCATTAGATTATTCTAAGTTTGAAGAACAGTTTGGTGATGCACAACCTTCTAAATTTAGCTACACCCCTACTCGACCACTAGCTAAACAACGCTCGTGTTGGATTACTTATACCAACCCTGAAGTGCATGACTTACTAAGAGAGGGTTTTGATCGATCACCTATGTTTAACGGGGCCATCCAAAGCACGGGCCCAAGATATTGTCCGAGTATTGAAGATAAGATCAACCGCTTTGCTGATAAAGATAGGCATCAAATCTTTGTAGAGCCGGAGGGTTGGAATACTGTTGAAATGTATATCAATGGTTTTAGCACAAGCTTGCCTCACGATGTACAACTAAAGGCCATTCAGAGTATTCCGGGTTTTGCAAATGCGAAAATCTTTCGTCCTGGATATGCTATTGAATATGATTATTTCCCCCCTACTCAAATCAAACATACCTTAGAAACGAAACTAGTGACAGGGCTCTATTTCGCAGGTCAGATTAATGGGACTACTGGCTATGAAGAAGCCGCTTGTCAAGGTTTGATGGCGGGTATTAATGCCGCCCTTCAAGTTTTTGAACGCCCTGCTTTTATCTTGGATCGATCAGAGGCTTACATTGGGGTGTTGATTGACGACCTAATTACCAAAGGCACTGAGGAGCCCTACCGGATGTTTACCTCCCGAGCAGAGTTTCGTTTGCTGTTGCGACAGGATAATGCAGATCAACGCTTGACGCCTAAAGGTGTTGCCCTTGGTTTAGCGGATGAATCTAGAATGCTACGACTGGAGGAAAAGTTGAATAAGATTGCTAAATTGAACAGTGATCTCACGCAGCTTTCTGTTGAGCCCAGCGAGGTGAACGATTTGTTAGATCGTGTATCGAGTAGTCCCATAAAACAACGGTCTAAAGCTGTAGCTCTGGTAAGTCGGCCCCAATTGAACTTGCGGCAATTAAATGAAGTGGCCACAATAGCTGATGTCCTGCAAGCGGATGATTATTCAGAAGAAGAAATAGATCAGGTTGAAATTGCCATTAAATACGCGGGCTATATTGAAAGGGAACAGCAGAATGTAGATAAAATGGTTCGGCTTCAAGAACTGGCTATTCCTGAGCAATTCGATTATCAGAAGGTAAAAGGTTTAAGTACCGAATCGCGTCAAAAATTTGAAAAGATTCGTCCAACAACACTCTCTCAAGCTAGTCGTATTTCTGGGGTAAGCCCCGCTGATTTGAACGTATTACTCATATATCTAGGTAGATAGAAAAGCTGTTCCACGTGAAACAATATAAGTTAGTAACCATCAAAGAATGCCCAAATTGTAAAAGCACCACTTTTTCAACTGTTGCCAACCCAAAAGACTTTCGTGCTACGGGTGATAGATTTTCGGTGCAGCAATGTGAATCTTGTGGTTTTGTTTTTACTAATCCTAAACCCGTAGGTGAGGATTTAGCTTTTTTTTATAATTCCGAGAATTATATCTCTCATAACAACTCTAACGAAGGTCTTTTTAATAAAATTTATCAGGCCGTACGAAACGTTAACTTGAGAAACAAACTTTCACTTTTAAATACATTTCAGAACAAAGGCCTTCTTTTGGATATTGGTTGTGGTACGGGGGAGTTTTTAAACACATGTCAACATGATGGATGGCGTGTCATAGGTTTAGAGCCTGCGCCCCTGGCACGCGATTTTGGTGTAAAGACATATGGTTTAGAAATTCATTTACCTGATGCACTATTTGCTATGCAACCGTGCTCCATTGACGCTGTCACCATGTGGCATGTGTTAGAACACGTTGAGGATTTGGAAGGGTATATCACTGCTATTCACGCTGCGCTTGTAGATAAAGGTGTCTTTATCGTTGCTGTGCCCAATCATGAATCACATGACGCTAAATTTTATGGTGACGATTGGGCGGCCTGGGATGTTCCGATTCACTTGTCTCACTTTTCAAAATCTACTATGGAACAGTGGGTAACAAAATTTGGCTTTGAGCAAATTGGTGTAAAAAATATGCTTTTTGATAGTTTCTATGTCTCTATATTGAGTGAGAAAAACAGAAACTCGAAGCTAGGTGTTATCCGCGGGGCTTTCCGCGGTTTGGTTAGTAATCTCTATGCAGGTGCAGATAATGCCAGTAGCTTGATTTATGTTTTCCGAA
>JAIULY010000288.1 GCA_022565875.1 Schleiferiaceae bacterium
ATTTGCACTTTAATGTGATAACCGGTGTCATTTTTATAATAAAAAGGTTCTCTATCTCGGATCCAAGTGCCAATCAACAGTGCATCCGGTGGTATGGCAATTGAATAATCAAAAGGGGTGGGGTTAGTCATTAGCAGATCAGTTGCTAAAAGCTCAGTGCTAAGGCCTAAGAAGGTAATAATACTGTCTACATCTTCATTGGAAGGATTTTTAATTCGAGATGGATACCGACAGTATAAACCTAGGTATACTGATCGTAAAATATAGTTTGCCATAGTCTCATTATCAATCATTTTATTCTTGTATCCCAAGTGGAGCATTGAAAAGGTATTCCACCGCAATGCGTTGTTTGGACAATGAATCCACACAAGAATCGGAGTTTTTGAAATTTTATTTTCTGAATAATCTGGATAACCATATTTTGCAACTAGCTTGAAGGCACTCAATAAAAGCTCAACTTTTTCGCTATCTGTTACTTTTCGATGCGTAGTTTGATCAACTGTATAAAGGCGGGACCAAGTTTGTTTTATTTCTTGTGCCCGAGCAGGGACATTCAAAAAAAATTGAGCGACAAAAAGGGCTATTAGTGCTTTCATTAGCGGATTTGTTGAGGTTAGTAGTGCCACTGAGGTAGGCCATATTTCACGGGGGACACAAGTTCAGTGCCTTAACTGGTAAAACATGTCAAGCTCAAAATGAATGGCTTTTGTCTTTGTGAAAATTTCTCAAATCCCCAAACCAGCGTAGGGAAAAGTTTTTTTTTCACACGTATGATGCGAAGATACACTACCCCTCCAATATTCGAAGCAAGTCCTCATTCAAATAATACACATCTACGCCATTCATCGTCTGGGCGCCTCATCGCGCTTTCCGCTGCAAGTCCTCGTCCAAAATCGCCGTGGCCGCACAGCTGGCAAGGAGCTTCTGGTGTCGCTCTTGCCAGCTGGCGTCCACTGGCGTTTTGGCCTCCGGGCTTTCCACTGCAATCGCGGGCGCAGGGCATTCAGGAACTACATCAAAACCAGAATCACAACACATGGGCGAGAAGAGAAAAGCATATTCCAACACGGACTTGGTGCCTTGTGTAAATTCCTCCATATGAAACACCCAGATTTGAGATTAAAGCTTGATTTTTCAGAGGTTTAACAAAAATATCATGGACTATAGTTTTGGACTTCGGGGTGGTATCGAGCACTTACGCCCATTGCAAGTCAAAGTAATAAAAATCAACAACTAGGTCTAAATTTTAAAACTGTCAAAAAAGCGATCGCATTCCTACCCCTCCAATATTCGAAGCAAATCCTCATTCAAATAATAAACATCTACGCCATCCTTTCTTGGTGTTAGAATTTTATAGTGAACCAATTCATCCATGTATTTCGTTAATGTCGTCCGAGAGGTTTTTCCTGTAATTTTACCTATCAGACGCGGCTTTATATACGGTTGACTGAATAGGGCCTCATTCACTTCTTTGTTGTACCATTTTATTTTTCCTTTTGCATATTCTTGGGTCGACTCCATCTGCGACAAAATTTCATTAATTCGAGTATTTGTTATTGCCGCGGTTTTTTCGGTTGCCTCCAACATGAATTCAATCCAGGGTTTCCAAGCGTTTCGCTGTGTTACTGCTCCTAGTTTGAAGTAATAATCCTCTTTGTTTACAATGATAAACTTTGACATATAAAGCACCGGCTGACTCAAAAGACCTTTACTAAACAAATACAAAAGGTTTAAGATGCGACCGGTTCGACCATTACCGTCTTGGAAAGGATGGATTGCTTCAAACTGATAATGCGCCACACACATTTTCAATAGTGGATCCATAGGATATTTTTCATCATCATTTAAAAAATCAACCAAATTGTCCATCAAAGCTTCAATTACCCCATCTCCTCTAGGGGGCGTGTAAATAATTTCTCCAGATCGAAATTCGCTTTCTCCTCTTTTTATAACAACCTGAGCTTGAGGAGGACGATAGCTAGAGTTTGTTTCTTTTATCTGATTAAAAATTCGTTTAATCGTATTCGTTTCAATAGTCTTGTTTTCTTGTAATTCTTTAAAACCAGCCCAAAGTGCCTCTCTGTATCTTAAAACTTCTTTTGTCGCTGGATTGCTGATGGCCTCCTTGTTCGTATCTGAAATGGCCTTATATAGTTCGTCTTCCGTTGTGAATATATTTTCTATTTCTGTTGAAGTTTTAGCCTCTTGCAAGGCCAAAGTATTGATAAGCATCAATGGATTTGGCAATCGATTCAAATTCCCATTTACAGTAGCTAACGCTCTAGTCGCCAATACCAATCGTTTAAGAATAGCAGGATTGTTCTCTATATCCTCACTTGGTGGCAACAATGGCAAATCGTTGTGCGGTATCAGCCTATCAAATTTTCGCATGCTTTAAGTGTTCAGATTTAAAGGTTTTTTGGACATAGCGCAAATATATGCCCAATATTGGACAAAAAAGTCGCATGTGTTCATTTTTTTAAAATAAATGGACATTTTCCTAAAATAATGCACCAAAATAAACGCCATTCAAGGGTTTATCCATTTTTGTGTTTTTTGAATTGAATGCGATATTCAGTTCCATTTCAAGCGTGCTTTTGGTTGATTCACAAAGCTTTGATCTACAAAAAGAAACCGCTACGAACGCCTGCTAGCAGAGAAAGACGCTGTAATTACGCAGTTGCAACAGAAAGCGGGGGGTTAGTTTGTGAATAGGTATTTCATTCGTTTTCCCACACAAGAAATTCATTCGGGCATTATTGGCAGTTTGTAGGTAGAACAAGGAGTGATGCTACAGCCCTTTTTTTAGCCACGAATGCAAATTAATTGTTCCAGGCAAGTTTTTGCCTCCCTGCCACTACCGCCCCCACAGCCTGCGCAGCTGAAACAGC
>JAIULY010000289.1 GCA_022565875.1 Schleiferiaceae bacterium
AAACGCCGGTTTCAGGACATTCAATTGATTATTATAGACGCGGAAGATTCCAATAAGTACTCGTTTTTGAAGCGCTTGTACAAGTCTATCGTTTTTGCTTTTACGGCTGTCGCTTATGCTTTGCGCAACGATTATCAAGTAGTCATATCCAGTAGCGGTCCATTGACGATTGGATTGCCCGGACTGGCCGGCAAATTGTTGCGGAAGAAAAAATTTGTATTTGAGGTGCGCGATTTGTGGCCGCAGGGCAGTGTGGAGTTGCAAAAACTAACGAATCCAATTGCCATCAAATTGGCCTATTGGTTTGAAGGGGTTTGTTACAAACAAGCAGACCTCGTGGTGCCGTGCAGCGTGGATATGGAGCGCTCCATCAAACAGCGGTATCCGCAAACCCATACTTTGGTGATTCCAAATGCTTCCGATTCTAGCTTTTATATTGTACCCCATGAAAACCCCAAAGTTTTCCCTGATTTTGTGCAAGGAAAACACATCATGCTCTACGCCGGTAGCTTGGGGTTGATGGACGATTGTATGCAAATTGTTGAGGCCGCTCGTTTGTTGAAAAACAAAGATATTGCCATCGTTTTTGCAGGAGAAGGAGCCGAGCGCAGTGTTTTGGAGCGCGCGTGTCAAAAGTATGCCTTAAAGAACGTGTTTTTTACAGGGCTGTTGCCCAAAACAGACATCATCAAATGGTTTTACTTGAGCACAGCGAGTTTGGTAACCTTTAAAGACTTACCCGTTTTGAGCAGTAATTCCCCCAATAAACTCTTCGACAGTTTTGCGGCGGGGGTACCCGTGATACAGACCACTCGCGGTTGGATCAAGGATTTGGTCAACGATGCCCATTGCGGAATCAATGCCTGTCCGAATGACTATCAAAATCTGGCCAACGCCATGGACTGGATGGTCGACAATCCCGAAGCGCGCGATTTAATGGCTGCTAACGCTTTGGATTTGGCAAAAACACAATTTAACCGCGACAAACTGGCGCGGGAGTACATTTTAGCGATTGACAATATGGTCGACTATAAAGATAAGTATTTGCTCAAACTAGAAAAATCTACTCCTTGAAAAATGTATTGCTCACCGGTGCCTCCGGATTTTTAGGGAAAGCGATTGACGCTGCGCTGCGGGCGAAAGGCCTAACAGTGCACACACTAGGTCGGAAAAACGCCGATGTTTTGTGGGATCTAAGTACCACTCTGTCACCTAAGCTCCCTGCAGCCGAGCTGGTGGTACATGCTGCGGGCTTGGCACATACCGTACCCAAGAAGTTTCGGGAGATCAAGGCCTTTTTCAATGTCAATTATTTTGGTACGCTGCGCTTGTTGAAGGCATTAGAAAAACAACTCCCCAAGCAATTGGTGTTTATCTCCACTGTTGCGGTTTACGGGGTAGAAACCGGTACTCAAATTTCCGAAGAATACCCCCTTAACGGCATAACACCCTATGCGCTGTCCAAAATTAAAGCGGAAGAATTGGTGCGCAATTGGGGTCGTGAACAGGGCGTGGCTATCTTGATTTTGCGATTGCCCTTACTTGCTGGAACGCACCCCCCCGGCAATCTCGGTGCGATGGCTAAGGCTATTAAAAAAGGGTACTACTTTCGCATTGGAGCAGGTAGTGCACGGAAGTCTATGGTAAGTACTGCCGATGTTGCTCAATTCATTGCCGAGCTGCAAGGGCAGGAATCGGGGGTGTATAATCTCACAGACGGCCTGCATTCTACAATTGCGGAAATTGACACGACTATAGCCAAACAATTTGATAAAAAAGTGCGGCAATTACCGGAAAGTCTATTGAGAACCGTTGCACGTTTTGGTGATAGGGTACCTGGTTTTCCTTTTACCACCATAAAGTTCCAAAAATTGACGCATGAACTCACTTTTTCCGATGCAAAGGCGCGGGAGCAATTGGGTTGGAGGAGTTCGCTTGCCGTTTCAGCCGTAACGTTTGAAAAGTGATGGCAAAGAAAAAAATTCTGTATCTCGGCAACGCACTTTCCAAACACGGGTTTACCCCCACAACGGTGGAGACGCTTTCCAAGCGTTGGCAGGCTGATTTCGACGTTGTGGTAGCATCCAATAAAAAAAACAAAGCCCTCCGACTGTTAGATATGTGGTGGTCAGTTATTTGGCATCACAGAACAGCCAATTTGTTAGTCATTGACACCTATAGTGGCCCCGCATTTCAGTTTGCTGCCACTTGTGCAAAATTGGCCCATTGGTTGTCACTTCCTTATGTGGCGTTTCTTCACGGTGGCAATCTTCCCGAACAATTTGTGACAAAACCCAAGCAAAGTTTAATCTATTTGCAACGCGCCAAGCACATTGTTGCGCCATCTGGTTTTTTGGCAACAGCGGTCACTACCCATTTTAATTTACCTGTAAAAATTGTCCCAAACTTTATTGATCTTGAAAATTATCCCAATGCATCCAAAGCTCTAGGAAGCGTTATTCGGTTGTTGTGGGTGCGTTCGTTTCATAAAATTTATAATCCAGATTGGGCGGTAAAGGTGGTGAAATTATTAAAAGACAGAGGACAATCGGTGCATTTAACAATGGTGGGTCCCGATAAAGATGGCAGTCGTGAAGTTTGCGAAGCCGCCGCAAAACAACTGGGCGTTAATGGGGAAATCGCCTTCACAGGTCGTCTTTCCAAGCCCGAATGGATTGCAGAAGCTGAAAATCACAATATCTTTTTAAACACCACAAGTGCGGACAATACCCCTGTAAGTGTAATGGAGGCGATGGCTCTTGGGTTACCTGTTGTAACGACTAAAGTAGGAGGCATACCTTTTCTGTTTGAAGATGGTGTTGAAGGCATTATGGTGGAAGACGCCACCCCTGAGAAACTCGCCACAGCCATAGAAGCGTTGCTACAGAC
>JAIULY010000290.1 GCA_022565875.1 Schleiferiaceae bacterium
AGACCTTCGGGGAAACTAAACGTTTGGTTGTAAATAGGGTGATTTTTAGGTAATTCAACCCAATCCAACTCAGGGAAAACTTTTTTCATTTCCACGCGAATAAACGGGTCCATACCATAATTATCGTCTATGTGCAAAAAGCCTCCAGCGAGCAGGTAAGTGCGCAGGTTTTCCGCATCGGCATCACTAAAAACAACATTTCCATGTCCTGTCATGTGAACAAAGGGATAATTGAAAATATCATTACTACCAACATCCACAATTTCGTATTCTGGATGCACAATAGTATTGAGGTTTTGATTGCAAAAAGCAATAAGGTTGGTAACAGCAGTTGGGTCAGCATACCAATCGCCACCGCCACTGTATTTGAGTACAGCTAGCTTGTAGGTAGGTTGGGAGAAGCCAATATTGACCAGCAAAGCGAAAATAAGGGTAAGTCTAAGCATGCCCAAAATTAGGTAAAATCCATCATCTAGAATCTTTTGACGAATAAAAAATCTGGTTGAAAATTATATCCGATAAATCGTCGCGTGTTCAAGTGTTTTTTAGTAGTTTGCGTTCGGAAAAAAGGAATGCTTATGAAAGCATGGATGGTCATGTTATTTTTTACTGTTTTCGTGTTTTGTGGAATGGGGCAATCCACACCAGATATAGTGGCGAGCCCTGTTACCCCATTGCAAGCTCCGATGTTGGAAAGTTCTGGTTTGGCCTTTATTCAAGGGCGGATTTTCACACACAATGATTCTGGAAATAATCCTTTTCTCTTTGAAGTGGATACGTTAACAGGCGCAGTGTTGCGAACGGTATTCATAGAAGCCACAAATGTAGATTGGGAAGATTTGGCACAAGATAGCACCCATTTGTATATTGCCGACTTTGGCAACAATTTGGGAAATCGACAGAATTTAGTGATTTATAAGGCGCTATGGTCTGATGTGTTAGCAAAAGATACTATAGCGGTAGATACGATTGCCTTTCATTACCCCGAGCAAACTGTTTTTCCTGGCGCGCCTTTTCAAACCGCTTATGATGCCGAGTCACTAGTTGCTATTGGGGATAGTTTGTACCTAATTAACAAAAGTTGGAATGCAAACTTCCCTAACTATGTTTATCGTTTGCCAAAAACGCCAGGAACCTATGCAGCGGAACTGATAGATAGTTTAGATTTTATGCCGCTAATAGCTGGAGCAGATTTTTGTTTTCAAGACAGTACTTTGTATCTCATTGGCTATATGCCTCCTTTCAACCAATTACATGCTTTTAAATCTGCCTCAGCTGAGCGACTTTCGCTTACAGGGCAGTATGAGCGAAAGACTGTGTCTTTCCCCGGGTCCATTCAAGTGGAGGGTATTGTGAAGGGGGTTGGCAATACGCTTTATTTTTCGTCAGAGGTTTTTCAAGGTAGAACGCCTCATTTGAGTAGGGTAGACGTGGTTAATTCATTGCATGCATACGCAGCGCATGAAATGCGGCGGAACAAGGTTTACGCATACCCCAATCCCGCACTTTCTGGAGTGTTTTGGCTCAAGGATTTTGTTGCGCCAGTAGACGTTCAGGTATTTGATGCGACTGGGAAACAGGTGCCTGTGAGAATCGTCCTGAGCGATGAACAGGTGCAGGTACAAGTTTTAGAAGGAAGTACGGGGAGTTACTTTGTATGGATTAATGATGGCGTTGGAGAAAGTTTGTTGAAGTTGCAGATTACTTATGAATAAAGCAAAATTACATACCTGGATCGTACCTCTATTACTTCTAGTGTCTTGTTCTACCACACTTACAAAAGAGGGGTTTTTGGTTTTGGGAGATTCTTACAGTTGCGGTACTGGAATAGCTGCAGAAGAAAGTTTTCCGTCGCAATTGGCAGATTTGCTGCACCTTTCGGACGAGCAATTTTTTGTGGTTGCCAAAAACGGTTGGACTACAGAAAACCTTTTAGATTCGCTTCGGGTACTGCCAAAGCCTAGCTTCCAAGTAGATTTCATAACATTGCTCATAGGTGTAAACGATCAGTATGATGGCGTATCTATTTCTGTTTTCTTGAGGAATTTTCAAGAAGTTTTGACCCTCATTGAGCACACATGGCCAGATGTTCCGGTTATAGTTTTGAGCATTCCCGACTACGGAGTGACACCGTTTGGAATGGAAAAGCCAGAAACCACGGCCAGAGAGATAGATCAGTTTAATTCCATGATTGCCGCAGAGGTTGCTGTTCGCGAGGCACAGTTTCATTATGTAGATATCACCACGCATTATAGAAAAATAGGCGGCCAAGCCAAAAGTCTTGCTCCAGATCAACTGCATCCTTCCAAAACAGTATATCAACATTGGGTGAAAGAGATTTTGGCCAAACTGGGGGAGAATTGAAAACTTTAGGTCAAATTATTTTTTAAAAAAACAATCTGGAGGAGCTATTTTTTCGTTAGCTAAACGAAAGTTATCGGTGACGCAGGTTACTTGGTCGCTGAAAAGGTGATTTTTTTTTTACATAAACAATTCTAGGCCGGATTATTGTTAGTAAATTTACACTTTCAAAAGTTATCACATTTCATCCTCATGAGGTTTAAACTATACCTAACGTTAGTTTTTCTTTTCGCCGTATATGGCCTCCATGCTACGCACAATAGAGCGGGTGAAATCACCTATCGCTGGATAAACGGTTTAACCTATGAGGTCACTATTACAACCTATACAAAACAGAGTGCACCCGCCGATCGCTGTCAATTAACACTGAATTGGGGAGATGGCAGTGAGTCGGTTTTAAATCGCGTAAACGGCAGTAATATAGGCGTTTGTGCGCCAAATGCTTCGATGGGTGTTATCATTGGGAACGACGTCAAGCTCAATATTTATCGCGGGCAACATACGTATCAATCGCCTGGTTTTTATAC
>JAIULY010000291.1 GCA_022565875.1 Schleiferiaceae bacterium
AGAAATGCCAGAATGCGCGACAAGTGGATTATAAGGAATACGCCAATTAGGTTCGGGAATAACAAACTCTGGATCTACAAAAAGAGAGTTTTGATCTAACCCACCAGTGTTCTGTTGTTGCCATTGGCCGAAGGTATAGATAGGTGTCCCATTTTGTTCTGGTAGAATAAAGTAGGTGTGATGGTTTTGCACGGTGTCAAAAAAATAGATGTTGTGGTCAAAGACCAGGTTGCCACGTATTTGGGTTCTCATGAAAGTGGAAGGCCCTTCGTTTTTTCGAGACATCTTAAAGATGTTGTTTATAATACTTAAAGTGCCATTGTTTTGATTAGATGAGAACTCAAATCCGTTATTTTTCCCAAGGTTGTTTCCTGTGTCATCAAGGTCAAAGGTGTTATGAGAGAACAATAAATTGCCGGAGGCGTGAATCCTTATGGGGGAAAATACATTCGCAGCTTTGATGTCTTTGAATACGTTGTTGAAAATCATACTGTAATCTTGCGCCCATGATGACGAAATATCTACAAGTTGTAAATTAGGATAGTTGGAACGCCCCCCATTAGGGTCACCTGTAAACACATTGCTGTAGATCAGCCCTGAAAAATTGCCTATCCGCATACGGCTGAATGACCCTTGACCTGAAATACCAGAAGAAGGGTCAATAAATTCAAAGTGATTGTCACGAACACTTAGATTTATACAATTCCTTAGATTTAAGGCTCTGTGAAAGTCTGAAAAGCTCGAGTTAGCTATAGTCGGGTAACTGACATCGGTTAATGAAATCTGCTCAAAACCGCCTATAAAACTGCACGAGTCAACAATGAAATCTAATGCGTTTTTCCAACGATTAAAGGTCAATAAATTTACTATTTCATTAGGATGGGATTGACTAATAGCGATTCCTAAGTTTGGGCCAGGGTCAATTTCAAAGTGACAATTTTTAAATTCAAAATTATTTATAGCGGGAATGCTCACCAAAACAAAACGATTCAAATGTGTGCCAGAAAAGGTTAAGTTTTTTATCTTGAAATTATTGACATTAATAAATCCAAAGGATGTTTGATTGTCCAAAATGGTGGTGTGCCTTACGGTTTCTCCATTACCATTAATACTAACGCTAAACCCGGTATCAACTTCAATGTTATCAAACGTAAAGCTTCCGACATATGGTCCTGAACCTGAGGCGACCTCCACAAAAACATTTCCTGAAATCCTGCCGCAATTCAAAAAATCGGCTAACTCCTGAAAGGTGTTGAAGTTTGTGGTAGATACTGGCTGATTTTGGTTGATGGTGTAGGTCCCACCCGAGAGTGGAGCACGATGGGTTTGAATGTGTTTTGCAGCGGAGTAAACGGTGTCGATACCGCAAATTACCCGAAGTCGATAATAGGCTGCTGTCGAAATTTGGAAATTGAGCCCAATCCCAGTGTCATTTTGTAAGGGAACCCAATTTATTTGATCTACTGATTTTTCCCACTGATAAGAAACACCATGACCGTGTATGGAGTTGGGGGCTTGAAGTTTTACTAGACCTTTATGGCAAAAGAGGGTGTCATTTGCTGTAATTTGAAAGTTAGAACTCGGTGCCTGACAACCTCTGTCCGATAAGGTGTCCATACCTAGTCTGTATGCCAAATTTGTTATGCCGAGTGGAATGGAGGAG
Source organism: Schleiferiaceae bacterium (assembly GCA_022565875.1). GTDB lineage: Bacteria > Bacteroidota > Bacteroidia > Flavobacteriales > Schleiferiaceae > JAIULY01. The sequence continues at coordinate 1,664 of JAIULY010000291.1, forward strand.
GAAATGCCATCCATATTGGTGCTATCAAGCTGAATAACCATTAAGTTGGCAAGTCCCCAATGTTGGATTTGGTTTTTCTTGGATGTAAAGCTAAGCACCAAGTGACCTTGTCCATCATAAAAATAGGGGTGAGTAAAGTCGAGTTTAAAGTTATTGGACATCAGCGTGGGGCCAGGCACAAAGACCTCGTACCATGGGGCCGTAAAGGCTGTTGTAAATAGTGAGTCAGGCCAACTGGAAAGGTCTTGACTGGTCCATTTGGTTTGGTTTATGGTGCCAATACCAATTTCAAGATCCTCAAACGCCAGTGAATTAGAATTGGAGTACAAATAAATGCTACTGATGAAGCCTGGAGCGGTGATACCCAATTCAGCGCTGGGATAAATAATGATGGCTCTATCGCTGTAGTGGGAATAAAAATTAACAGAAAATGTACTCGGTTTTGATGTGGAAAAATGAGGGGTTTGCCCAACTAAGGGGTATTTTAGAATGAAGAATAATAGGATTAATAGTCTCGTTTTCATAGTCTTGTTTTTTTGCATTACTCCATCACAACCTTCAGAGGTACTACCCGCTGTGGCGTGGCTACTTAAAGGGTGTACATGCCTCCCGCTCCAGTGATAATCAGTTGGGGTGGTTGCTGTCCGATGGTAGTTAAAAATATCAAACAGAAGGGTGTACAAATGTTTCATACTACTAAGAGTGAAGTGAATCGACGCAATGCATGAATTCAAAAGCATAACCCATCTCAACAGGATAGAATTGTTATTCAGCTACATCCAGAGCTTGTTCGTGAAATTCATTGCCAATGAAGCAAATATACTGTTTTTTTCATTTTTTACTAATTAATTTGCTCGAGTCGATTTTTTTTTTTTTGTTTTGCCGAAGTTTTTGTCGAAATCAAATCTATTAAACTTATGGTTAAACTTTTTGTAAGTAAATTGCTGAAAACAGGATGTGTTTTTCTTTTGGTGATTTTTTCTGCATGCAAATCAGGGGCGAATCAGCCGCCAAGATCGGCTTTTGTTGATTTTCAAAATTCTTATTGGAATTCTTATCACGTTAATAATGAGTCTGCTCCGAAAAGGATGATTTCAATCAAAATCGACGCGGAGGGAATTTTTGGACCGGAGCTAACTGGTTGTTAGTGAGGATTCAAAAATTTCCCGACAAGGATGAGTTTGGCAGAAAGGGAC
>JAIULY010000292.1 GCA_022565875.1 Schleiferiaceae bacterium
CACATGATTGAAACGCTGAACGAACACGGCAAAGCAGGTGTGGTAGTGCCACATGGCGTATTGTTTCGTGGAAGTAGTGAAGGGAAAATCAGAAGAAAAACCATTGAAGAAAACCTGCTGGAGGCGGTGATTGGCCTACCTGCCAACCTGTTTTTTGGTACTGGCATTCCGGCGGCTATTTTGGTGTTTAACAAGCAAAAGAGCAGCAATAACGTCCTTTTTATTGACGCCAGTAAACACTACGAAAGTGCCAAAAACCAAAACAAGTTGCGAACTTCAGACATTGAACGCATTGTAGGAACGTATGAGCTTTTTCAAAGCTATGAGCTAGGAGATATAAGTTATGAGATGTTAGCGAAGTCAGGAAAATGGAAAGTAGAAGGTGATTATTTGATTAGCCTAAAATCAGGTAGCAAACTGCTAAAATCAGAAATTGATATTCTAAACAACCCGAATCTCATACCTCATAGTTCAAATCTCAAATCTCATACCTCATATCTCATCTCTCCGAAATATAGCTATGTAGCTACTACCGAAGAAATACAGGAAAACGATTTTAACCTGAACATTCCCCGCTATGTGGACACTTTTGAAGAAGAAGCCGAAGTAGATATTGCTGCGGTGCAAAAAGAAATAAGCAAGTTGGAAGATGAACTGGTAACAGTGCAGAAAGAAATAGAAGTTTATTTGAAACAACTAGTGAGCTAAAATGGAAAAACTTACCCGACATAGCATTCAATGGTTTTACAATCTCTTGGCAAAAGGAGAATGTGACATACTTGACTTTAAAGAGCAATTAGATGATAAAATTGCTTTTGGCAAGCCTATGAAAAATTTTGCTCCTAAATATGATGAGCTGGCTAAAGATGTTGTGGCTTTTGCTAATAAAAAGGGTGGTTTTCTTTTTTTAGGTATAGAAGATAAAACGAAAGAAATTAATCCTGAGTTTGAATATTCAGACACCAAAGTATTTGAACTGATCCGTCAAATCCAAGACCGAACGGTTCCATCTATCACCATCAAACCACATAGACTAACTATTGAGGGAAAAGAAATTTTAATTCTTGAAGTACCCTTTACTACCCAACTTCACCGCACTTCCAAGAGCGAGTACCTCATTCGAAGTAACGATGGAAATCGTCCTATCGAAACTTATGAAATGGCAACCGTGCAAGCTGAAAAAGGCTTGATAGTATATGACCAAAAAACTTGGGATTTACCATTGTCAAGTAAAGAAACAGATAAACAGGGAAATCCGATTCCGGGATGGCAGGATATAGAAAAAACAAGAGATTTGTTTTTGAGAATTCAAAGAGAAAAACCACAAAGTCCGTATTTAAAAAATAACTCCCCTGAGTTTACAGAAACCTTAGGGTTGATAAAAGAGGAAGACGGAAAGTCGCTGCCCACTACCACAGGAGTTCTTTTTATTGGTAATACCAAAGCATTAAAAGAGCTCCCTTACAATCAAATCAAATACATTCGTTATTACGAAGATGGCACTTACACTCCTTTTGAGTATAGTGGTAATTTGATTGAAATGGCTGACGCCTGTTATCAGCAATTAAAATCCGAAACCAAAGTAAAAGAGTTTCATTTTGGCTTGTTCCGTGAATACATTGAAGATTATCCAGAAGTAGTGCTACGAGAGCTTTTAATAAATGCTATCGCCCACCGTGATTATAGCCGCCAACAAATTATTGAAATCAGGAAATATCCTAATTACTTAGAGTTTGAAAGTCCCGGCCATTTTCCGCAAGGTATTACTGAATCCAACTTCCTTAGGAAAACCAATCCACGCAATCCGGGTATTATGGATGTGTTGCGCGAGATTAACTATGCTGAAAAAGCAGGCAGTGGATTTGATAAAATTTTTACCGCACTCTTGTCCAAAGGCAAAAAAATACCACAACCTGTTCAAACGGAAAACTCCATTTTATTGCGTGTGGAAGCCGATGTGTATTCTGAAAAACTGGCTGAGTTGAGTTTGTTGTATAAACAAACAATCAAGAAGGACATTGACCTTGAAAAGCTGATTGTGCTCAACCATATTTACACGGGTCAAAAACTCACCTTTAACGAACTGGAGCAATTGCCATTTGTAAACCACTATCAACTAAGGAAAATTTTAGCTGAATTGCAAGAGATTGAGTTTATTGAAACTACTGGAAGAACATCGGGATTAAAATATATAATTCATAAAAGTAAGCTGGTAGATATAGAGGATAAAATTAGTTATTCAAAACTGAAAAAACAGGAACGAGGTGAGCATATCGAATCTATTATCAGGTATTTAAAAACGGCAGATGAAATTACGAATGAAGTGGCAAGGAAAATTTTAAATATACCCGATACAAACGCATCATATGTTTCCAGACTTTTTGCCGAAATGGTTGAAAAAGGCCATATTGAAATAGCGGAAGAGACTAAACACAACCAACGAACTTATAAACTAAAACAATGATTGCAAAGAAAAAACAATTGAATTTCAGTGCGTTGGAAAATTCTTCTTTGCATGGTTCTTTGCAAAAACACCAACTTAGCCCATTGACTTCTTTGCAGGTTCAGGTGGCTTTGTTTGCAAGTTCGTTTGCAAAAATCTCAACTTCGACAAGGTTATGCGATTCATTCCGCTTGCGAATGCAAAGCATCATAACCGCTTTTGCAAACGAAAATAGCCTGTATTTCAAGGCTTTTCCCTTTACCCGTTTGCACCACCGTTTGCAAACTTGCCAACTTAGCGCATTGACTTCTTTGCAGGTTCAGGCGGTTTCATTTGAAGTTTGCAAAGAAAGAAACACAGTAAATCAACTAATTAACCAAACCTTCTTTGCAG
>JAIULY010000293.1 GCA_022565875.1 Schleiferiaceae bacterium
AATCCACTAAAACAAGGATTGAAACGTACGTTCATTAGTAAAACCCGTAGAACGTCCAACCGCTTCCAATCAATAATCCCATAAAACAAGGATTGATACCAGTATGCTCCCGAACACTATCTCGAAGACAATGAGCTTCCAATCAATAATCCACTAAAACAAGGATTGAAACCTGGCTCAAATGCCGATAAAAACGAATACGGATTTTCTTCCAATCAATAATCCACTAAAACAAGGATTCATAAAAACAAATCGAATTATCACAAAATTTAATATATGTTTTACCAAGAATATATTTAATTTTTTTTGGATCATCCATTATAATTAGTTTCTCCCTCCGCAACCCCCATCACCGTAAACGCGTTTTGAAGCCCCCCATAAACCACATCTAATCCTAAAACAAAACCCTAAAGATGTTAAATTTGATAATAATTGAGTCTACTCCGAAAAGGATGCTTTCAACCAAAATCGATGCGGAGGGGATTTTTGCACCGGAGCTAACTAATTGTTAGAGGGGATTTAAAAATCTCTCGACAAGTCAACCTTTGGCAAAAAGGGACTTTATCGGTGGGGGCTCAACAATTAACTTTTTCATATGGGATGGCACCTTACAGTTGATGGGCATGGCGAACTTACCTATATTTGAAAAATTTATTTTTGATGAAAGTAGCGTAGGGGAATTGATTTGGGTGCTTTATGTTTGTAAATAGGTTAGAACGGCGAATAGGCAACCTGATCTAAGTCATAAAAAGTGACCAAGGACACAGTGAGTATGGCTAAACCTTCGGACTTTTGCACCGTTAAATAATAAAAACACAGAAAATGATATTAGAGCAAATTTATACAGGTTGTTTGGCACAAGGTGCCTATTACGTAGAGAGTAATGGAGAAGCAATTGTTATTGATCCGTTGCGCGAAGTACAACCTTATTTGGATAGAGCCGCAAAAGATGGCGCCACCATCAAATATGTATTAGAAACTCACTTCCATGCAGATTTTGTTTCTGGTCACATCGATTTGGCAAAAGCCTCTGGGGCAACTATTGTTTTTGGGCCCAATGCCAAAACCGACTTTGATTGTCACGTGGCCACCGATGGTGAGATACTAGAAGTAGGGGCTCTTAAAATTAAGGTGTTGCACACGCCTGGCCATACTATGGAATCTACAACTTATTTATTGATAGACGAAAACGGCAAAGAGCACGCAATTTTCTCAGGAGATACGTTGTTCATTGGCGATGTAGGTCGTCCTGATTTAGCCGTGAAGTCGGATGTGACGCAAGAAGACTTGGCTTCTCACCTTTACGATTCTTTGCGAAACAAAATCATGACGTTACCTGATGATGTGTTGGTGTACCCCGCGCATGGCGCAGGGAGTGCTTGCGGCAAAAACATGAGCAAAGAAACCTTTGATACCCTAGGCAATCAGAAAGCAAACAATTACGCATTGCGCGCTGACATGACCCGCGATGAGTTCATCAAAGAGGTAACCGATGGGTTGACACAACCTCCGGCATACTTCCCCAAAAATGTGATGATGAACAAAATGGGTTATGATGCCATCAGCGATGTATTAGAAAGAGGTACCCAAGCCTTGAGTCCTGCAGCTTTTGAGGCTGCGGCAAACGAAACGGGTGCTTTGATTCTCGATACACGCAAACCAGAGGTTTTCGTGAAAGGTTTTATTCCCAATTCTATTTTCATCGGTATCGACGGGGGATTTGCGCCATGGGTTGGTACGTTAGTGCCTGATATCAAGCAAAATATTCTTTTGGTTACAGATCCGGGAAGAGAAGAAGAAGTGGTAACGCGTTTGGCTAGAGTAGGGTATGATCATACGTTGGGCTACATCGAGGGGGGATTTGAAGCTTGGGTTGCCGATAACCGCGAAGTGGACACCATTGAAAGTATTTCAGCTGAAACCTTTGAAAAGCGTCTCGCGGCAAATAATGAATTAGACGTCATCGATGTTCGCAAAGAGGGAGAATATTTGTCAGAGCACCTAGAAGTTGCTCGTAACTTACCCCTAGATTTTATCAATGATAACTTGGCATCCTTCAAAAAGGATGCGCCACAGTATTTACATTGTGCGGGCGGTTACCGTTCAACCATTGCGGCTTCTATTTTGAAAGCACGCGGATGGGACAATTTGGTAAATATTGAAGGTGGCTTTGCGGCGTTGAAGTTGACTCAGGTAAAATGTACAGACTACGTGTGTCCGTCAACGTTGAAATAAATAAACAACAACAATACAAAAGGAAACTGCCCAAAAGGAGTGGTTTCCTTTTTTTATTCCATTAAAAATTGATTACTTATGTTTGGTTTTTTCAAAAATTTGTTCAAGAGTTCGTTTGAGTCTTTGAATGGTGCGGCTTTTAAGGCAAAGTTTCAAGAAGCAAAGAAATCGGGTGTCCTTTTAGATGTGCGCACGCCCTACGAGTTTAAGTCGGGACACATCAAAGGAGCGATAAACGTAGATATGCAATCACCAAACTTTGCCCAGCAAGCACAAAAATTGTCGAAAGACAAGATGCTTTTTGTGTATTGCAGAAGCGGCGCAAGGAGTTATCGCGCTTGCAGCAGCTTGTCGAAAGCTGGGTTTACGGTGTATAATTTGAGCGGGGGCATTGGCGCATGGCCAAAATAATTACTGCAAGTTATTGTGAATCAATGCGGCGAAAAAAAAGAAAAAAGTTTCATGATTTTTTCTTGCACGGATAAAAACTAGCAGTATATTTGCACCCGCTAACAAAGCAGTACGGCACTGTAGCTTAACTGGATAGAGCACCTGACTACGGATCAGGAGGTTCGGGGTTCGAATCCCTGCAGTGTCACA
>JAIULY010000294.1 GCA_022565875.1 Schleiferiaceae bacterium
ACCCTATACATGTTCCCCAAAATTCCATCGCACGCATCTACTCCATCGGGCTATTGGGCGAAAAACAAATTGAATTAGTATTAGGCGATGCGCCTATCGCAGCCAACCCCAACGACACTTTGTTTGGCACTCAAGAATCGGGATTGATGGATGGCGTCAATGAAAAGCTCAATCCTATTGTGCAAAAAACGGATTTGGTCTTGGGGTCGCTCAACGAGACGTTGATAACCTTGCTCGACTCTACTAATCAAAAGGGCATTCGTAATGTGATTGCCAACCTAGATGCTACCACAGCTGCTTTGGGCAACTACACCACTGCCAACGAAAAGCGCCTCAGTCAAATTACGGCTGATATTGCTGCGATTGCCAACAACCTAAAATCAAACAATGCCAACATCAATGCGTTAATTGAAAATCTAACTGCTATTAGCGATTCAGCAAAAAGTATTGAAATGGTGCGCATTGCCCAAAAGCTTGAAGCAGCAATAGCCGAAACCAATACCCTGTTGAGCGGAATAAACGCCGGCGAAGGCACGCTCGGATTGCTGGCAAACGACCCTCAGCTTTATGAGCAATTGACTTTGACGAGCTATCAATTAAACCGTTTGCTAATAGACCTAGAACAAAATCCAAAGCGCTACATCAATGTATCGGTCTTTGGAAAACGTACAAAAGCTTCTGACCAAGAAGCCATTGACAAGCAAATTGAAAAAAACGCAGCAGATTTAGGACAGACAAAATAAAAAGACACCCCCATGAGCATTGGAATATCCAACTTCGTTTTTCTAGCGGCACTGGCAACAGCCATTTACTTCTTCGCGAAGCATGTTCGTCAGATTAGAAATAATATTTTTTTAGGGAAACCCACAGATCGATCAGACCGAAAAAAAGAGCGCTGGGGCAACATGGCCCGTGTAGCGATGGGGCAATCTAAAATGCAAGCGCGCCCCGTTGCTGGCTTTTTCCACTTTGTGATTTATGCCGGTTTTATATTGATTAATATCGAAGTCCTCGAAATCTTACTCGATGGCCTTTTGGGAACCCACCGACTTTTCCAGCCCGTTTTAGGTGGATTTTACAACGTTGTTATTGGCTTTTTTGAAATCCTTGCCGTGCTCGTCATCGTAGCTTGTGTGGTTTTTCTATATCGCAGAAATGTGGCTAAACTCCCAAGATTCCATGCCGCTGAAATGAAGGGTTGGCCATTTAAAGATGCCAACAACATCCTATACATAGAAATTGTACTCATGTTGGCCTTGCTGGGCATGAATGCCGCAGATGTTAAAGGTGGCGGGCCCTTTATCATTAGTGGTTTGTTTAGTGGTATTTTCTCTGGCATGAGTGAAAGTAGCTTAGGCATTTTAGAACGCTCGTTGTGGTGGATACACATCTTAGGTATTTTCGCTTTTCTAAACTACCTCCCCTTTTCCAAGCATTTCCACATTATTTTAGCTTTCCCAAACACCTGGTATGCAAAGCTCACTGAGAAAGGTCAGTTTGACAACTTGGAAAGTGTTAAGAAGCAAGTGGAATTAATGATGGACCCCAATGCTGACCCTTATGCCGCGCCCGCCGAAGATGAAGGTGCGCCCGAACGTTTTGGTGCCAAAGATGTCATGGATTTGAAGTGGGTTAATCTGATGAATGCCTACTCCTGCACGGAATGTGGTCGCTGTACCGCTGAGTGTCCAGCCAATCAAACCGGCAAGAAACTGTCGCCGCGAAAAATCATGATGGACACCCGCGATCGTCTTGACGTAGTTGGGGCTAATGTTACCGCTAATGGTGGCAATTTTGTGGACGATGGCAAATCATTGCTCGATGATTACATTACAAGAGAAGAACTGTGGGCCTGCACCACTTGCAATGCCTGTGTGGAAGCTTGCCCTGTAAATATCGACCCCGTAGACATCATTATGCAGATGCGTCAGTATTTAGTGATGGAAGAATCCGCAGCTCCACAAGAACTCAATCTAATGATGAGCAATGTGGAAAACAACGGCGCCCCTTGGCAGTTTTCACAAGCTGACCGATTGAACTGGCGTGATGACAATTAAACGCTGAGCTGTATCAAAAGTCCAGCATTGGCCATAGCAAATGAATCAAAATAGCAAAATGAAACAAATACGAGGCGCTTGGCTTGTTGCGGTTTTCCTTGTGTTGAGCCTAACGGGCTGCAACCGCGAGGAAGTGCATCGCATTAAGGTGAATACCCTCTTTTTATCACAGCTACCCAATTTTAACAATCCTAGATTATTTGTCAGTACGGAGGATGACAGCACGTACATTTTCCAGGAGCGCCGAGATACGCTAGTACAAACGGTTCCCTTGCAGGGCAGTAACGTAGAAAGAGAATTAGAAGAGGTTGTTGCAACGTATCGCGACAGCTTGAACCTCCTTCACATCACCTATCGCGTACATCAAGTGGCTACAGGTTCTGAATTTAATGACTTGGCAACCCTTTTCACCGCTACCCTATTTGGAAGCGACGAAACCACGCAAATAACGTATGAATGGCAAAGGGATACCGTCAACTTACAACGGTCATTTTTTGAAGGATTTTATTACCCACAATTGATTTGGGGCAGCGATACGCTCGCAGACGTAGTAACAAGCCGCAATGCACAGGATGCCGGCTCCACAATAATTATCACACCATCAACCGGAGACATTGTAGGTTTTCGGGATGCGCAAAACATCATTTACAATAGCAGATAAGCAAAAGAATCATGTCAGAAAAAGCACTTAAAGTTCCAACAATGGCCGAAATGCTGGCCACCGGAGAAGTCCCAGAGGTATTGTTTTGGGTAGGATGTGCCGGTAG
>JAIULY010000295.1 GCA_022565875.1 Schleiferiaceae bacterium
CAAAAATAAAAAAGAATCTAAAACCTACAGATAGTACTGAAGTATTTTTATTTAAAATTTAACAATTATTAGCATTTTGAGGTAAACAAGGGGTGGGATTAGGTAAAATGAAGATGAACCGGTTTTTTGAAAGTGGTGATTGAATGCTGGGTGGGTTGATGTTTAGCAAATTAGAATTTAGGCCTTGATTGCTCGCGATTTACAGACAATAATAAATTGAATGTCAGTGTATTCATGTTTGCTTTTGCATGTGACACGTAAGCATCTGAAATTATACGCTTATCACCAAACTTCTTACATTTTTGGAGATAAGCGTATAAAAAAAGCGACCTTCACCAAAAGCCATCACCTCCAACAACCAAACGTTATCCTACTTAGCAGCACACAGTTTCATGAGGATGGCCGTTTGGCGCATAAATGAAAATTTCCCGTGAAAAGCATAGCTCCTTTAAATTATACGCTTATCGCCAAATTTCCTACATTTTTGGAGGTAAGCGTATAATAAAATCTAGCATTCCCAAATGCCCACACCTCCAACAACAAATCATAGACCCAATTGGCAGCACACAGTTCTATAAGGATGGATGACGCGCAAAGGACCATTTCCCTTGAAAATCAAAGGGCCTTTAAATCATACACTTACCTCCGTATTTCCTACATTTTTGGAGATAAGCGTATAATAAAAACTGGCATTGCAAAAGCCATCACCTCCAACAACAAACCATAGACCCAATTGGCAGCACTCAGTTTTATAAGGATGGCCGTTTGTCGCATAAATGAAAATTTCCCGTGAAAAGCATAGGTCCTTTAAATTATACGCTTATCACCAAATTTCCTACATTTTTGGAGATAAGCGTATAATAAAACCGAGCATTACCAAAAGCTATCACCTCCAACAACAAATCATAGACCCAATTGACAGCACACAGTTTTATAAGGATGGCCGTTTGGCGCATAAATGAAAATTTCCCGTGAAAAGCAAAGGACCTTTAAATCATATACTTACCTCAGTATTTCCTACATTTTTGGAGATAAGCGTATAATAAATACTTTCGATTCCAAAAGCCTCCCCTCTCAAACCAACACCCATTGATATTGGTAAGTGAAAAGCTCGCAAGAAACCGTAAACCTGATACCTCAAATCCCCATATTAATACCAATCAATTAAAAACTTGTTGTACATTCGTTGCTTAATTTTTTTCTCTACCCCTTCTTTTACAATATTTCTCTCTTATAGTTGTTTTAAACCATCATACCCTTTTCGTCCATGCCTACTCCATTTAATGTCATGAAAACAAAACTTAGATACCTTTTAGTTTTCACCATCTTCACGAGCATTCTTCCTGCAATAGCGCAAAAGAACTACGCCACAAAACCACAAAAATGGACAATAGGAATGTATAGTGGACCAACGTGGAATCATTTTCAAAATGTTTATAATCAGGAATTCAACGGACCTAAATACCTCCCACAAGAGAAACCAAAGTTCACCCCATTGGGAGGGGTAGAAGTTGCTTATTTTTGGAGCCCTAGTTGGGGGATTTCTCTAGGAGCACAATATATCAATAGAGGGTATTTTCAAGAAATCAATGCAGCTTTCCGAGATGAGATAGATCCATTTTATGGTCTTGTTCGAGAAATCCAAACCCCGACACCCTTAAGAATCACCTACAACTACCAATATATCGATTTCCCTATTTCACTGCAATATGTTTATGGAAAAAGGAAGTGGCGATTTCAGACGAGTGCAGGCTTGGCCATGAGTTATCTCTTTACTGCCACAACAACAATCCGATATCCAAACAAACCGTCTGATTCACGGCCCTACACAGCTGGCGGAGAGCCTTTTCATAAATTCCATCTTTTTCCAATACTAACAGTTGGCGCTCAATACTACCTCAATAAAAACTGGATGGTTCAGCTTTCCCCATTTGGCCAACATGCACTTACACAAGTTTCTGAAACGCCTAGATCGGAAAGACACTGGACCGTAGGCCTCCGCGCAGGTATGGCCTATGTTTTCTAATTATTCAAATCTTCTAGAAGCTAGAATATCCGCGCCTAATTCGAATTGATTACTCGAGTTCATCGTATTCCTATAAAAATTTCCCTTTAACCAGGACACGATGCTTGAAAAACTAGGTCCTCTTCCTTGAATTTTACCGCGCTCGCCTAACAGAATATAGGTTGAGGTGGGCGCTTGGAGAATGCAAATAGCATTACCTTTCGTAGTTGAATGTCTTTTTTTCAAGAGCTTATGAGTGGTGAAATGTTGGTGTTTAGCTCAATAGGCTTGGTCGTCAGCTGTGGAAAATTAGAGATACATCGAAAGGAAATAGTGATAGGTGAACTCGCCCTGTGTTCTAATGTGTAGTAGTGGTTGCGTTTCCAAAATTTCTCTGTGCCCCCGTGACTTCTCTTTTTTCTTTTTGTTACTAAAAAGAATCGTGAAATGAATGGTTTTGCATATTTACCAAATACGCCGTGCCGAACTACCAATAAGCACAAAATAATTCCTGCGTTTTTTAATGAAAATAAACTTCTAAGCGTAACTTCGTGAAATACTTCCAGAGCCTTTGTGTTAAAATTAAAAAATGCAACAAAACCCTAAAGCCTAATTAGTTAATTTCGTTTTACATATGAGACCCTATCCACTTTTGTTTCTGTCCCTACTTTTTTCATTGCCTAATTTTGAGTCTGCTCCGAAAAGGATGATTTCAATCAAAATCGACGCGGAGGGGATTTTTGGACCGGAGCTAACTAATTGTTAGTGAGGATTCAAAAATCTCCCGACAAGGAAGAGTTTGGCAGAAAGGG
>JAIULY010000296.1 GCA_022565875.1 Schleiferiaceae bacterium
ATTTAGTTGTTAAAGGTGGATGAGGCGTACTAGGATTGCCAGTTTTTATTATACGCTTACTTCCAAAATGTAAGAAATTTGGAGATAAGCGTATAAAAATAAATCCCTAGTTATTGCCAAAACCCGTAGACAAGACCTACTTAAATTACCGCACTTTATTACCCGTCTACCTCAAAAATGTAAGAAATTTGGAGATATGCGTATATAATTTAAAGTACTTACATTTCCCCCCAAAAAAAACATCAGTCACCCCCAAAAAGAAACACCGAAACCCGCCAAACGAACACAACAAGATACCAGCAAGCGTGCAATCCGCAAAACTATATATCCCAGCTGAAGAGATAAATCAAGCATGGAAGCACTACACTCAAACATTCCACGTTGCTTACATCCCACGAAAAACCAGCAAAGTTTTTATGAACAACTCCCCCATTTTGGGAGTATATTTGTAGTCATATTTAAAAGCTACACAATGCAAATTACCACCGCTCAAGTTCACAAAATGTTAGAAGAAGTTGCAGACCCGGAGATCCCCGTCCTTACTATTGCCGATTTGGGCATTGTGCGAGATGTTGCGGTTACCAATGGGAATGAGGTTCGTGTGGTAATTACTCCTACATACTCGGGCTGTCCAGCAATGAATACCATTGAAAAAGAAATCAAAGAAGTGCTGGAACAAACCGGTATTTCGGTAGCAGTGGAAACACAACTTTCCCCACCGTGGACAACTGATTGGATGAGTGAAAACGGAAAGCGAAAGCTAGAAGCATACGGTATTGCTCCTCCCCAATCAGGAACGGTAAATAAACGCACGCTGTTTGGTGCCCCGCCCGAGGTGCGATGCCCACACTGTAAAAGTGAAAATACTCAAATGATTTCGCAGTTCGGAAGCACGGCTTGCAAAGCACTTTATAAATGCAACGATTGTCTCGAGCCTTTTGACTATTTCAAATGTTTGTAAACAATTAACTAGAAATAGTCTAATTGGTTAAATTGTCGTTTTCGAAAAGTTACAGTACGACAACCGCAGTTATTGCGTTATTTTTGCCGGTAAAACCACTTTTAGATTGGGCAATTTAAAAAAGCTAGCTGGACAAACAGCCATTTACGGGCTAACGACCATTCTTGGGAAATCAATTAATTTTATATTAGTTCCCATTCACACAGGAGCACTTTCGCAAGCGGAGTTTGGGAAAAACGTTGATTTTTACTCTCTAATCGGGTTTTTAACGGTTTTGGCCACCTATGGCTTTGAAACCGCTTTTTTTCGTTTCAGCGAAAAGCCCGGTTATGATAGAGATACCGTATATAGTACAGCCACAATTTCGCTGTTGGCTACTTCTGGAGTATTGTTTATTGCTGCATTTCTAGGGTTAGATTTTTGGGCCAACCTGCTGCTGTGGGAAGATCACCCAGAATACGTGCTGTTGCTCGCCTCCATACTTGTGATGGATGCCCTTGCCGCGATTCCCTTTGCACGATTGCGCGCCCAAAATCGCAGTGTACGATTCCTTGTGGTAAAACTATCCCTTATTGGGGCTACATTTCTGTTCAATATATTGTTTTTCTATGTGTTCCCTTATGTTGTAGCACATGAGTGGATGGGAGCTGGTTTTCTGCAACAGTGGCATATGCATGAAATAGGGCCGCATATGATCTTTTATGCCAACCTTTTGGGGTGTGTAGTGATGCTACTCCTCTTACTTCCCGAATATAAAGCCATGAAATGGCAGTTTGATAAAGTGGTGTGGAAGAGCATGTTGCGTTTTAGCTTGCCGCTAATGATTGGCGGATTCGCAGGTATTGCAAATGAATTGCTAGATAGACAATTGTTGAAGTATATTCCCCAACGCGGAAATGATACTGATGTATTTGAAGTTGTGGGAATTTACGGCGCCGTATACAAACTTTCCATTTTTCTGGTGCTTTTCAATCAAGCTTTCAGATATGCGGCAGAACCCTTTTTCTTTGCGCAAGGCGGTAGAGCTGATAATCGGCAAATTTTGGCCGTAGTGATGCGTTATTTTACGATTGTTCTCTGTGTCGGATTTGTAATGGTAACTTGCTCTGTCGATTTAGTAAAGTATGTCATTGATGAAAAATTTTGGTCGGGATTGCCCATTTTGCCAATTTTATTGTTGGCAAATATTTTCTTGGGGATTAATACTCATTTGTCTATTTGGTACAAGCTGTCAGACAAAACAGGTTATGGAATAATCGTTACAGGTATTGGATTATTGGCAACTCTAGGTTTAAACATCTGGTTGATACCTGAATACGGTTACACTGGCGCTGCGTGGGCTACTTTGGGTTCCTATTTTTCAATGACAGCAGTATCTTATTGGCTTGGACAACGTCATTATTATATCCCCTACCAAACCGGCAGAGTGCTGTTTCACATTGCATTGTCCATAATTTTTAGTGCATTTGCCTTTTTTGTTTTACCAGAGGGCTTACCTTTGCGATGGCTCGTAATGTTTGCCTATTTGGGAATTGTGGTCGCATTGGAACAAAAACACATTATGCCTTATTTAAAAAAATCCGCCTAAGTCTTTGGTTTATGAAGCAAGTATCTGTTATCAACAAAAGTAAACATCCGTTGCCGGCTTACAAAACTCTAGGTGCTGCAGGATTGGATTTGCAAGCCAATATAGATAAGTCAATACTTTTAAATCCAGGTGATTACGAGTTGGTGCCAACGGGGCTGTTCCTAGCCTTACCCGAAGGATACGAGGCGCAAGTACGGCCGAGAAGTGGTTTGGCTTTTAAACACGGCGTAACGGTACTCAATAG
>JAIULY010000297.1 GCA_022565875.1 Schleiferiaceae bacterium
CTGATATTCATGGAGAATGTTTCGTGGTCGAGAAACCCTACACGTTCGGTATCTCGGTAGATATTTGTTTCATTAGAGAACCAGCCGCGCTTCCAATTTAAAGTAGTTTGAGACATATGCGTTTTGTTTTATTTACAAAAAGGCAAGGACGGTTTTGCAACCCACCTTGCCTTTTTAGTAGCAAAACTTTAAAAAAGCTTACGCCAATGTCTTAAAATCCTTCAGCAAATCAAGGTAATAAGTCATTAATCAATGCGTCGTTGGCTTTGTTTGGCAACGTTACTTTGAGATTTGGCGTGCGTTCCATTTCGCGTTTTATGGCAAAGATGGCCTCGTCATTGCGCGCCCAATTTCTTCTGGCAATGCCGTTGTTTACATCGAAAAACAGCATTTGCTCCAGTCTTCTTTCGGCATCAGCCGAGCCGTCGAGCAACATGCCAAATCCCCCGTTCATAACCTCGCCCCAGCCTACGCCACCGCCGTTGTGAATACTTACCCAAGTAGCACCTCGGAAACTGTCGCCAATTACATTGTGGATGGCCATGTCTGCGGTAAATTTACTACCGTCGTAGATATTGGACGTTTCGCGATATGGGCTGTCGGTGCCGCTCACATCGTGGTGGTCGCGACCGAGAATCACGGGGCCTAGCTCCCCTTTTGCAATGGCATCGTTAAACGCTTTTGCTATGGCAATGCGGCCCTCGGCATCGGCATACAAGATGCGCGCTTGCGAACCCACAACCATTTGATTTTCGCCAGCCGCTTTTATCCAAGTAATGTTGTCTTGCAGTTGCTGTTGAATTTCAGGCGGTGCTGTTTCTGCAATTTTTTCTAAAACAACAGTAGCCATGCGGTCTGTGGTGGCCAAATCTTCTGGTTTCCCGGAAGCACAAACCCAGCGGAATGGTCCAAAACCATAGTCGAAGCACATGGGCCCCAAAATGTCTTGCACATATGAGGGGTATTTGAAGTCGATGGCGTTTGCAGCCATTACTTCTGCGCCCGCTCTTGATGCCTCTAGCAAAAAGGCATTGCCATAATCAAAGAAATAGGTGCCTTTTGCCGTGTGGCGATTGACTGCTGCGGCATGTTTGCGCAAGCTTTCTTGCACAATTTCGCGATAGCGGTCTGGGTCATTGGCCATCATGTCGTTGGCTTCCTCGAGGGTGAGTTGTACAGGGTAGTATCCACCCGCCCAAGGGTTGTGCAGGGAGGTTTGGTCAGAGCCTAAATCAATAAAAATATCTTCGGTATCAAAACGCTCCCACACGTCTACCACATTGCCTTGGTAGGCTATCGAAACCACTTCTTTTTGCGCTTTCGCTAATTTTACCCGTGCAACCAATTCGTCTAAGTCATCAATAACTTCGTCTACCCACCCTTGTGAATGCCGTGTTTTTGTTGCTTTTGGGTTGACTTCTGCGGTTACAGAAATAACGCCTGCTATATTGCCTGCTTTTGGTTGTGCGCCGCTCATACCGCCTAAACCGGCCGTAACGAAGAGTTTGCCAGCCAGTGAATGGCTGCCGCCTGCGAGCTTCCGGCCGGCATTCAGCACGGTGATGGTGGTGCCATGCACGATGCCTTGTGGGCCGATATACATATAACTTCCAGCCGTCATTTGCCCGTATTGGGTAACCCCTAACGCATTAAAACGCTCCCAGTCGTCGGGTTTGGAATAATTGGGAATCATCATGCCATTGGTAACCACCACGCGTGGTGCATCGGGGTGCGAGGGGAATAACCCCATGGGATGCCCGCTGTACATGTGTAGCGTTTGATGGTCGTTCATGGTGGCTAGGTACTGCATGGTAAGCAGGTATTGCGCCCAATTCTGAAACACACCTCCATTGCCACCATAGGTGATGAGCTCATGTGGGTGCTGCGCCACTGCGGGGTCTAAGTTGTTTTGAATCATTAGCATTATGGCCGCAGCTTGTTTGCTTTGGTGGGGGTATTCGGCAATGGGGCGCGCATACATGTCGTACTCCGGGCGGAAGCGATACATATAAATTCTCCCATAAGTATTCAATTCTGCTAAAAATTCTGGTGCTAGTTCGGCATGTTGCGACTCAGGAAAGTAACGCAATGCATTGCGCAACGCCAGTTTTTTCTCTTCATGCGATAGAATGTCTTTGCGCTTGGGTGCGTGATTGACATTCGGGTCGTAGGGTTGGGGTGTGGGGAGTTCTTTTGGAATTCCTTGTAGAATTTGCGATTTGAAATCCAAAGCTGTGAGCGTACTCATATTATTTTTTTTTGAATGTTCCTGTTCGTTTGTCAAAGCCATATGGGCAGTGTTTGCAACCACTTTGGCAACAATAACCACGTTTTCTGTGGTACTGTTCAGTAAAGACAATAAACCCTTCTGGCGAGTAATAGAAATCACCCGGTGCCAATGGCTGCTTCATGGATGGAAATGCGTTTTGATGAATGTGAATTATCAGGCGACAAAAGTACAGAAATCCGTTGCCATGAAAAACGTTGTGCGAAAAGCATGGTTGCCGCTTTTGTGGTGCATTAAAGCATTTGCCGAAACCACTACTAGGAAAAAGAATAGCCGAAACAGCTTTTGTTTCGGCTATTAATAGTGTTGTAAAGATGAGTCTGCTCCAAAAAAATCATTTCACTCAAAATGGCCAAAGACGGATTTTTTACCGGAGCTAACCAATTGTTTGTAAAGACTCAAAATCCCCGACAAGTCAACGTTTGGCAGAAAGTGGCTTTTCGAAGGGAACTCAATGATGCAATTAAAGGCTTTCTAATGGACTTGCTTTAACGGTGAATTCCA
>JAIULY010000298.1 GCA_022565875.1 Schleiferiaceae bacterium
ATAGAGTGGGAGCGAGTGGCCCATTTGCAGTACTTTGAACGCGACAAAAACTTGGTCGTACAGCAGGACATTGGAATTCGTACACATGGCGGTGGTACGAGGCGCTCACATCAAAAATCGTTGCGACTTTATGCCCGCAATGCATACGGGAAAAATACTATCGACTACCCGATTTTTGTGCAAAAACCTGAACTTACAAGTTTTAGAAGATTGGTGTTGGGCACAACACATGGCGATTGGACGCAGACACTTTTCAAAGATGAGTTGACCGCGGATTTCGTAAAGCACCTAAACGTCGATTATCAAGCATTTCAACCAGCAGAAGTCTATATCAATGGGCAATATTGGGGTGTCTACTTTTTGAGAGAGCGGATAGATCGATTTTTCCTAGAAGCCAACCGAGGTGCAGACCCTGACAACCTAGATTTAATTGCTACCGACAGAGAAATAGCTGAGGGAGATGCTGTTGCTCTAGATAGGTTCTTAGCGCAATTGGCGACGGCTGATTATGAAAGCCCCGAATACTTCAACTTAATTGCTGAAAATGTAGATATCAATAGGTGGTTGGACTACGTCATATCGCGAATTTTTCTTGCCGATGGCGATTGGAAACACAACTATAGAAGATGGCGTGCTCGAGAAGATTCCGCGAAATGGAATTTTATTTACTTCGATTGCGATGGCTGCATGATACGGCATACGCGTGATATGATTACGCCATTGGTAAAGGGCGAAATGGAAAAGCTACCACATGAAGGCGAGTTTTATACCGAAATAACCGGGCACATGATGCGCGTACCGGAAATTCAAGAGCTTTTTTACAACCGTTTCTTGAATCTTTTAGCCAATGATTTCGGCACGCAGCGAATGTTGCAAAAGCTCGACAGCATGGTTACTGTTTTTAATCCCCTGGTTGCAGAACACTTGAATCGCTGGCCCATTCCGGATAATACTTTTGAGTGGCGACAGAATGTGAAGGAATTAGAAAAATTCATCCTTCAGCGCCCTGCTGTTGTGCTCGCCCAACTTAAGGCCATGCGCGAAAGTCCTTTCGAACTCTCGCCCATCCCCGCTACCAATCGTTTGCAAATCAGAGATAACCACCGCGAGCATCGCAATGTCAACGCCATTCGGTTGTTCGATACCTATGGTAGAAGTTTCCCCTTGGAAGACAGAATTCTACAAGGGTACCCCGATTTGGATATCGATGTTGTCGATTTGTTACCGGGAGTTTATATTATTGAAATACAAATGGGGGTAATGGTATTTCGGCATAAGTTTGTAAAACAGTAAGGCGGTTTTTCCGTTTATTTCACAAACTAGTGGCTATTATGCACCCAATTCAAAAGTTTATTCTCGAAGGTGAACACCAACAGCAGGACTTTAAGTTTGCCATAAATGATTCCGCAAAAATTGCTATTACGTTGTCTGCTTTTGCCAATACGGATGGCGGGCGGTTGTTGATTGGAGTAAAGGACAACGGTCGTATAGCTGGTGTTCGTACCGATGAAGAGTTTTACATGATCGAAGCTGCCTCGCAGATGTACTGTTCGCCAGAGGTGTATTTTGAAGCCAAGGAATGGGATGTGGATGGAAAAATGGTCATGGAAGTTTGGGTTCCACCCTCCAAGGTGCGTCCGCACAAAGCAAAACAGCCCGATGGACAATGGCTAGCTTACACACGAAGAGATGACGAAAACATCTTAGCTTCTCCTGTTCACTTGGAATTGTGGAAGGGTAGAATCAAACCCAAGGGGGAACTTTGGGAATATACAGAACGAGAAAAACTATTGCTCAATGCACTGAGAAACGAGCCCATGACCATCAATCAAATTGGAAAATTGGTCGATTTAAATCGCCATAAGGTCATCAACCTAATTGCGCGTTTGGTGGCTTGGGAAGTGGTGCAAATGGAGGTGGCTGAAGGGCGCTACAGATTTCGAGCCTAAAATAACACCTCATAAAACGATAAGAACCCCAGTGCTGTAAAGGTTCCTGAAAGGATAACTTGGTACAAAGGCTCTTTTGTTTGCAACCATTGATATACTCCTAAACCCAAAAAACTAAACCCAAATACCAATGACGGCCATTGCGCTTGGCCTAGTTCAGAAAACAATACAAACACCAATATTGCATTGGCTATTAATTGTGTAGATCTCAGAATGGTAATGATAATGCCTTTGTGTTCTAAAAGCATCCGCAGAACATACTCGGAGCTGACAATGGTGAAAAACGGCAAGGTGATTAACACGATTTCGGCAGACTGATTTGGGTAAAGTAAAAGTGCCACTAATGCCGAAAACACCCCCCATGGGGTCAGCCACTCTTGGTGCGCGCGCGAGGAGAAAAAATTGCGAACCAAATCGTAATACCGCCAACAGATGCTCATTACACCTAAAGCACCAAAAGGCAACAGCAGAGCAATGGGATTCGTAACCGAATAACTCGAAAAATCAGATGGCCCTGCTAAAAAATTCCAAAGCAATTGCCCGGAAAGGTGCCAACTGTTTGAAGCAACAGTGGTAAGGCTTATATAAAGAAGTAAAAGAATTGCCAATAGCAACCAATTGTACTGCGTGAAGTAAGCCTGAATGCCTTTGTAGTTGCCTTTTCCGAGATAGTAAAATACCAAACTTAAAATAGGGAGCAAACTACCTAGAAAGCCAAACCCAATGGTGAGGATCCCCAACGCAAGATTGGCCCACAAAAAATGATAGTCTCTGCGGTAATACACCCATTCCATAAAACGCCATGTTGCAAAAACACTAAGCCCGTAAAACACCAAA
>JAIULY010000299.1 GCA_022565875.1 Schleiferiaceae bacterium
TACACAGACCCCACGGTGATGTATTTGGAAGACATCTTTACCGTTCAAGCAAATATTGCTGGTATTCCTGCGATTTCCATTCCTACAGGCACACACTCCAACGGATTGCCCTTTGGTATACAGCTGATGGCCAATCGCAAAAAAGATGGCGAATTGCTAGCTTTTGCCAAAACCTTTGTTCAATAAATCAGAAAAAGTTATGCTAGCGTCACTCATTCTTTCTTTCGGCTTATCCCATGCAGCAGGGTTTTGTCCTGAAAACGACACGATAAAAGCGCTTACTACTAAAGATAGCTTAGTGGCCGCAACGTATGTGTGGGAGGACGATCCTTTTGCAGCACGATTAGACAGTCTGCTGAAAATGAACGTTTTTGGAAACGGAAACGATACGCTTGCTTTTTATTACCTCAGTGAAGAGGATAGTATTGTACCCAGTTTTCACGATTCGATTTACAGAGCGCGTTTGGCTGTATTAGATTTGCAGTCACCTTTCGAGTTGGCTTACCACCCCGAGGTGCGCCGGTATATCGATGTGTACACACAAAAACGCCGCGGTCAAGTGAGTCGAATGCTAGGCTTGGCAGAGCTGTATTTTCCCCTTTTTGAGGCGACACTAGATGAGTACAATTTGCCTTTAGAGCTAAAGTATTTGGCGATTGTAGAGTCGGCATTGAACCCACAAGCACGATCGCGAGTTGGCGCTACAGGGTTGTGGCAATTTATGTATTGGACGGGAAAGATGCAGGGGCTAGAGATTACCAGTTATGTGGACGAGCGCAGTGACCCTATAAAATCGACCCGAGCAGCGGCGGAGTTTCTTTCAAAGCTGTACGATACTTTTGGAGATTGGAGTTTGGCCTTGGCGGCATACAACGCTGGGCCGGGCAATGTGAATAAGGCGATTCGCCGCAGTGGCGGAAAAACCACGTATTGGGAAATTCGCCCCTATTTACCGCGTGAAACGGCTGGATACGTACCCGCATTTATAGCGGTAAATTATGTCATGCAACACGCAGAAGACCACAATTTGTACCCTACCAAACCCGCATTTGCCTTCGGTGATTTAGACACCATCGCTATCAAGGAAAAAATCTCATTCGATCAGTTGGCGCAACATCTAAACTTTGAGAAAGAGAAAATTGCCTTGCTCAACCCGTCTTACAAGTTGGGCATTGTTCCGGGTTCTGCCGAAAAGCCACAGTTTTTGACCTTGCCCATAGAGCAGGTTGGTGTTTTTATAACCAATGAAGACACGCTTTATAAAATAGCTGTTGCAGAACTTGCCACACAACCGCTTCCTGAAGTTGCAGCCGTTGAGCCGGCAGGCAATCGCGTGGTACATCGCGTTAAGCGCGGCGAAACCCTTGGTTCCATTGCCAATCAACATCGCGTAAGCGTGAAGCAAATACAAAACTGGAACAATCTCCGCGGAACGATGATTCGCGAAGGGCAAAAATTAGTCATTTACTCCAATCGAACGGTAGCCGCTGCAAAACCTGCAAAAAGCCAAAAGAAACGCCCAAGCACTGAAACAGGAAAAATATATACAGTGAAATCTGGGGATACTTTTTATGGCATCGCCTCGCAATATCCGGGCGTTTCAGCCGAAAGCATTATGGAGGTAAACGGTTTTAATAATGCAAAAACCTTACAGCCAGGCATGACCATAGCGATTCCACAATAAAACGGCCGACTTTCGGTTTAGATGAGTAAAAACATGAAACTATGAATACCGCTACATGGAGAAAGTTTGCTTGGGTTTGTATGTTATTGGTTGTTGTAGCTGCCTGTAAATCAACAGAAAATGATGTTGATGACGAGCAGGCATCAAAAGCAACGACTAGTGCGCAAAAAGCCAAAAGTACAGGGAGTCATGCAGAGCTACTGATAGTAATGGATGACAACCTATGGCGTGGACCTGTTGGGGATGCTTTTCGTCGAATATTTGCCGTAGAAACACCGGGGCTACCACAGCCGGAAAGCCTTTTTAATGTCATTCAGGTAAACCCCTCTGGAGTAACGTCATTACTAAAGAAAACCAAAAGTATTATTCTGGTTGAGCCCAGTGATACAAGTTATTTTCAAAGACGAGAAAATGTGTGGGCACAGCCCCAGTTGGTCGCCATATTTGCCGGTACAGACCGCGACATGGTGCGCCACCTGAAACGAGAAGGCAAGGCCTTAGCGCAAGATTTTCGCAGTCGTGATTTGCAACTCATTGCAGGGCGAAAGAAAAACACCGCCCATAAAACCTTACCAAAAGAGCTAACGCGTTTGGGCGTAAAAGGGCTAGCGCTACCAACAGGATTTGAGGTAACCACTGCAAATGACACCGTTGCAGTGCTATGGAGCCGGGGTGCAAAGACAGATCAAGGGTTGTTGGTATACAAAAGGGCACAAAGAGAAGACATTCTGCCAGGGCAAGATGTTATTGCTGCCCGAGATAGTATTTGTAAATATTACTTGCCTGGAGCAGTAGAAGGGTCCTATATGGCAACAGAACTTGGCTATGCCCCACAACAAGAAGTACTCGACTTGGCAGGAGCCTTCGCTGTAGAAACGCGCGGATTGTGGCGTTCAGAAGGCGATAAGATGGGAGGTCCTTTTATCAATTACACGGTTTATTTAGACAAGACCAATGAGATTCTGACTATTGATGGTTGGTTTTACGGTCCCGGCGTAAAAAAGCGCAATTTCATGCTCGAGATGGAAGCGTTTTTAAGAACACTTGTAGTGGAATAGTGTAACACGTATCTTTTTCAGAAAA
>JAIULY010000300.1 GCA_022565875.1 Schleiferiaceae bacterium
AGTTTACGGGATTGGTATTGCATTCCGTCAAAAGAAGGGCGAAAGTAGGCATTTTTTCTTTTAAAACATCATGTAAAAGTTCAATTGTAAATTGTTCGCTTTCATAATGTCCAATGTCGGCAATTACAATGTCGTTTTCAGCGTCAAAAAACTCGTGGTACTTGAAATCTGCTGTAATAAAGACATCAGCCTGTGCCGCCTTGGCTTGTGGCAGTAAAAAGCTTCCTGAGCCACCACACCAGGCCACGCGCTTTATGGTTTCTTTGTTTATAGTTGTGTGTCTAATGCAAGCTACACCAAAGCTGTTTTTTACGTGGTCAAAAAACTGCTTAATGGGTTGTGGTTCTGGTAATTCCCCTATCATTCCTGAGCCTAACATTGCCCATTCGTTACTCAAAGGAATACAATCATAAGCTACTTCTTCATAGGGGTGGGCCTGCCGTAGTGCTGCTGTAAGTTTTCGCTCTAATGCTTGATGATAAACAACTTCTAACCGGTATTCTTCTTCCTGATGTCGTTGGTTTTTATCGCCAACATAAGGATTACTATCGGCTCCTGCGCGAAAACTTCCTGTACCCATTTGACTAAATGAGCATTCATCATACTGGCCAATTTTACCGCCACCTGCGGCAAATAATGCATTTTGAACAGTTTCTAGGTGCGCTTTTGGTACAAAAGTTACAAGTTTTTTTAGTACTCCGTTTTTCGGTTGGAGGATTTTTGCATCCCGAACACCTAATTTGTCGCCTATTTTCTTATTCACACCAGAGTTGATGTTGTCGGCATTGGTATGAATAGCGTAAATGGCAATGTCGTTTTTGATCGCTTGAATGACAACGCGCTCCACGTAGGTGTTTGGCGTTATGCGCTTAAGTCCTTTGAACAGAATGGGGTGGTGTGCAACAATGAGATTTGCACCTTTTGCAACGGCTTCTTCTACAATGGCTTCTGTAACGTCTAGCGAGAATAGTACTGCGTTTACCTGTTGCTGCCTGTCGCCAACTAAGAGCCCGCTATTATCATAACCTTCTTGGTATATAGGAGGAGCCCATTGTTCGAGTATGGCGATAATGTCTGATACGGTTGTTGTTGAATTACTTGTTGGTGTAACCATTGGGTAAATGCATTTTTACTTTTTGATCTTCTTTTTCGGATTGTTGCAATCGCAGCCGGGATTACTTTGTATTTTCAACTGTGGCAATACCTCGTTATAGGCTTTGGCCTCCGGCGTGAAAACAAAGGTTCTGCGCAAATCTAATTCCTTGAGATTGGGCATTTTTTGTAACGCTTCGATAGGTAAATGCTCTATGTATGTGTCAAAAAAATCTAAGTATGCCAACTGCTGCAAGTTTTGTATTTCGGAAGGGAAATGGCTTATTTTGTTGGAGGATAGGGAGAGACGTTGTAGGTTGTTGCAATCAAAAACTACATTCGGTATTTTGGTGAATTTGTTTTTCCCTAGGAGTAAAACTTCTAATTGCGCACAATTGACCAAGGTCTCAGGTAGCTCGGTCAGTTGATTTTTCCTGACATCTAAAACTTTTAAATGCTGAAATTGATCAATTTCGGAGGGTAGACTTTTGAGTTTTTTCCGTTTAAGTCGCAGCTCCTTCACCGATTGTGGATCGGCTAATGCTTTTTCAAGAGAACTAAAAATACCGTCATCGGGTTTGGAAAGTCCAAGACATAAAAAGCTCAGGCATAAAATAAAAAATAACTTCTCTATTCTTAATTTCACTGTTTGCACGTTGTAAAAGTGTTTTGACAAAAGTAATCTATTGTTAACAGCTGCAAAATTTTATTCTTACGTTTTACTGAGGGGCCACTCTTGGAAACATAA
Organism: Schleiferiaceae bacterium; assembly: GCA_022565875.1. Taxonomy (GTDB): domain Bacteria; phylum Bacteroidota; class Bacteroidia; order Flavobacteriales; family Schleiferiaceae; genus JAIULY01. Next base: position 1,841 of record JAIULY010000300.1, read on the forward strand.
TCTTATCGAATTCGGGGTGAAGGGAATTTTGACAGTAAAATTGCAGGGTAAGGATTGAGGATGTAATCCTCATGTGTGGTAGTTACTTTTTCAGAGGCTGCTATGTTTTTTTTCTGACGATAACACCTTCTTTATTCTTGTTTTGTTGAAGAAAGAAAAAGGAGTTGTCATTTCTGACAACCCCTTTCAATATGAACTAGGTGGGGGAATGAAACCCTCACTGTTATCTTTGATTCAAGAACTTACTCAATCAAAATTTTATGAATGGCTATGTTCCCATCAACCGTAGCGCGAACAAAATAGGTTCCTGAAGAAAGTTGTTCAACATCAAGCGATACTGTGGTTTTACCAAATACATTCGTTGTGTTCCCTGATACTACTCGCCCATGTAAATCAAGCACTTCCACAAGCATTTGACCAGATACAGTAGCGTCAATCTCAAAGTTTATGATTTGACGTGCCGGGTTGGGAAATACGCGACTTTGATTCGATAAACCAATTGTTTCAGCGCTTATCGAACTGAGGTCTGTCAAGGGAACTAAGTTGCCCCCACTTGAAAGTGCTGCCCACAATCCAAATTCAGGCCCATCATTATTTTGAGTTGGATCAAGAAATCCACTAGCTAATACCACAATGGCTTCACCATCGAGATTCAATGTGGCTAATGGAGCTTCATAAATAGCTACCACAGCTCCACCACCAGCTACTTGCACTTCCAATTCATAATCAGCTGTAGTTAATTCGAGGTACCCATCAAAATCTCCATAGGCGAGATTGGTAAGTAAACCCGGAACGGGTACTGTGTTTTCATTGACATCCACCGCAGGGGCATCTGTAGCACCGTGGAATACGAGAACATCCGTTTCGTTAGCATTAACAGCGGTTTCTCTTGCACCTGCAAATACAGACAAGTCGAAGTTGGGCG
>JAIULY010000301.1 GCA_022565875.1 Schleiferiaceae bacterium
TAGAGGCGATGGCCAATGCAAAAGTAGTATTAGGTGCAAACGTCCCGGGCATTGAAGACCAACTGCAACACCACAAAAATTATTTGTTTCACCCCGATAATGTACAAGCCTTAGTGGAAAGCTTACAAAAAGTTTTTAATCATGACACGGCAACGAATAAAGCAATCGGAGAGGCCTTTCACCAACACGCTGCACAACACTACAGTATTGAGCGCGAAGTAGCACAGCATCAGCAATTTTATCAGAAAATTTTGAGAAAGTGAGGTATAGCGTTTACAAAATTCTTGCCGTAGCACAATCGCGTGGGTTTGCAGGTTTTGTGGTGGGCAACGGAATCGCAAAAGAGGTATGATACACGTTCTTAAGTATCCTTATCCCTTTAAAGCGTGGTTAAGTATCAGCAATGATCCCGACAATACAGACCTAGAAACCTGGCGAGAGCTCGATCAATTGATTTTTAAAGAATTGCAGTTAGATTGGGCAAATGCTGTGTTTTTGTTTTCTCATAATAAAAATTTACCCAATCAAGTAAACGTATCCGACCATCCCGAGATAGCAAATCAACCAATAGATGGCATACATACTTGGGGAGATTTTGTACATGCGGGGGCAAAAGGTTTTTCTCGGGAAGATGCTCAAGCAGGACTCGCTCTTTTGCGCAAGCACCGCATGCAACCTTTGATATGGGTAGACCATTCTAGGTTTGCCGGAAATTTTATTCACAACAAAGGTTGGGGGGCTAAACCCACGCACACCGATCAGTCGGGGGTGACGTATACTGTGTATGAGTACAGCTTAGACCTTGCTACCGCGGCAGGAGTGCGGTACATTTGGGATGGCGAATTAGCGTCATTTATCGGTCAGGACAGAAAAGTACGCCTACGCGATTGGTTGCAACCCTATTCGCTAACGGGAAAAATACGGTACATTTGGAATCATTTACTACCCATTGTGACGGGGAGATTGATACCCCCTGATGGCAACGTATTACTCACCAAAAAGCAATTTCCAGATGGCCAACAGCTGTATCTGTTTAAGCGCTACGGATTTTGGAAAGAGGCAGATATTGTTGGGTTAGCAAAAGTGATTGCTCCAGCCAACATAGATGAACTACTGCAGAAGGAAGGCGCCATGATAGCCTACACCCATTTAGGAAAAAAAAGGCCAAACTTCAATGAGAACAAGCACGTTCCCGAAGCAACTCGGGCTTGCTTGCAATACATTAAGAAAAAGTCAATTGAGAAGCAGTTACTATTTTCTCCTGTATCAAAACTGCTAGATTATGTTGTGTTGCGGAATCATTTAGAGGTATCTAAGGAAGATATTGTTTTTCGCCCCGACGGTATTCGGTTTAATACATTAACAGCAACCGATTTAAAAGGATTCACATTTTCTTTTTCAGGCGTGCAACCACAAACAAAAGTTTGGATAGATGACACCCCTTTTGCAGCGGCTTGGGACCAGCATGAAAATGACATTTACAGTCTTTCCTTTTGAACACTAATCTATGAACATTGCTGTATTAACACCAGAACGGATACAATCTATTGCGCTTTTAAATAATTTAGTACAGCATCAGCTAACGCCCAAGTTGATTATTTTCGAAGAGCGCAAGACACGTCCCAAACTGATACACCAATTAAAGGCGCGCCTACGACCCTTTTTGTTTTTTTATAGAGAAGATGTAAAAATTGTAAGGGTAAAGAAACGGCAAGAAGTCAAAGCAAACAAATACTTACGCGAAGCGATAAAAAATTTGGGATTAGGTTCCCCTTTAGGTACTACCATTCCCACTGAGCGCGTATGCAGTGTCAACAGTACACGCGTTGTCGAGTTGCTTGTAACCTTTGAAATTGACCTCCTCTTTATTTGGGGTATACCGATTTTGAAGCCGCACATTATCAACGCAGTACGTTGCATGGTAGTCAATGCACATACATCGTTACTACCGCATTACAAAGGAGCTAATGTTGAATTTTGGATGTTTCACAACAACGATTTTCAGCATGCAGGCGTCACTTTCCATCAAGTAGATGCCGGTGTAGATACCGGAGCCATCCTCGATCAAATCCCGGCCTCACCTTCCGACTTCATCACTCCCGAATGGCTGCGCGCAAGCAATAGTATTCGCGTGATAAAAAATTTGCCGTTGGTGTTAGAAAAGCTAATAGCTAAGGACACAAGTTTGAAAATCAGAAAGCAAGATACAGATATACAAACGCGGACCTATCGCTTTCAGGATATCCAAATAGAGCACTTGCGAAAAGTTTACCTGGCTTAGTTTCGTTGGGAATAGCCATTGTCATTTTTAAATAGAAGCGTCTATACCATGCAGACCACCAATCACAACACAATTATTCCAACTTCTTTGTTCGCCGGCGAACACGGTGCCGAGTTAGATTTGCAAGCCATCGCTTTTTTTGCAGCCTCGGGTTTCTTCCCTGAGAACGATACTTACTGGAAGGGCGCCAAGTGGCAGGAATTAAATTTTGAGGCGCAGCCCTGGCGCTATGCTCCTAGAGACATATCATTAGCAGATGCAGTAGATGAATTTGCAACGCTGTTTCACACCATAGTAGAAGAACAAACACGTGGGCAAAAGACAATTTTAGCCCTATCGGGCGGTTTAGACAGCCGAACCTTGGCTGTCGCCATGCAGAATATTGGCAGGCAGCCCTACACTTACAGCTATCGCTTTGAGGGGAGTTTTGAAGAGACCTATTACGGTCGCGAAATGGCGAA
>JAIULY010000302.1 GCA_022565875.1 Schleiferiaceae bacterium
TTAACGGCTAGCATACATGTTTTCATAATAGTCCTGGTAATTCCCCGAGGTGACATTATCGAGCCAAGCTTGATTTTCGAGGTACCACGACACGGTCTGTTCAAGCCCTTGCTCAAAGGTAACAGATGGTTTCCAACCCAACTCTTCGTTTATTTTGGAAGCATCAATAGCGTATCTTCTATCGTGACCCGGGCGATCGGTAACATAGGTGATCAATCCTTCTGATGTGCCTGGTGTTCTCTCCAGTTTTTTATCCATAATGGTACACAACAACTTAATCAAATCAATATTCTGCCACTCGTTGAATCCTCCAATATTATAGGTCTCCTCATTTTTCCCTTTGTGATACACTAAATCTATCGCAATCGCATGATCTATAACATACAACCAATCGCGAGTGTATTTTCCATCACCATAAACGGGTAGCGGTTTGTTACTTTTAATGTTATTGATAAACAAGGGAATCAATTTTTCAGGGAATTGATTAGGCCCATAATTATTGGAACAGTTTGTAATGACGTATGGCAAACCATACGTCTCGCCGTACGCACGAACAAAGTGGTCGCTACTGGCCTTGGAAGCCGAATAAGGGGAGTTGGGATCGTAAGGTGTAGTTTCTTCAAAAAGTCCAGTATCGCCAAGCGTGCCGTACACCTCATCGGTTGAAATGTGATAAAAGCGTTTCCCTTCCATAGTGCCTTTCCATGCAGCTTTTGCAGCATTCAATAGGTTTACTGTGCCAATGATATTGGTCCGCACAAATGCCAACGGATCTGTAATCGAACGGTCTACATGGGATTCTGCGGCTAAATGAATGACGCCATCAAATTGATACTTGGCAAACAAAGCGTCCATGTGTGCTGCATCGTTGATGTCAGCTTTTTCGAAGATGTAATTGGATGCTGTTTCTACATCGCTCAAATTGGCCAAGTTCCCGGCATAGGTCAATGCATCTAAATTTACAATGGTGTACGCGGGATACTTTTGCACGAACAAACGAACCACATGCGAGCCGATAAAGCCAGCACCTCCAGTTATTAATATTGTCTTTTTCATCTAATGTATGATGAGTTTCAAAAATAATTTACAATTCACAATTAAAATATTGCAACGAAAATGAAGCTTTGAAAAATAGGAAGCCTCACCCTCTCTCAATATTCTTTTTAGCTTTCAAAAATAGCGGTTTATTTCAACTTATCAGCTAGCCAAATGAGACTCTCAACAAATTTTTTTGCTCTATTAGGCAAGACATCGCTCAATAGGTTGCCATTTTCATCAAAAGCTTGATTGACATTGCCCACCATAAGCTTGGCTGGCGACACGATAGCTCCGCAGTGCAACATGACAAACCACAACTGATGCAACGCATTCGCTCCAGCAAAATCACCGCTAGAAACGGTTACCGCACCTACCGGTTTGTTCGCAAACTCCTTTCGGAAATAGTCTATCATATTCTTTAAACTCCCTGCCATTCCTCCGTTGTACTCTGGCGTCACAAAAATCAACGCATCGGCTGATGCCATTTCTTCACTGAAATATGCCAATCCTTTGGGCGGATTTTCAAGGATTCCATACCGCTCCGCCATTACAGGGAAATTTTCCGCTGCGACATCTAACAACACCACCTCATCTACTGTATCGCTCTGTTCAACAACACCTTTAAGCCAAACAGCTACTTGATGCGATTTTCTGCCTATGCGATTGGAACCTGATACTATGACTATCTTCATATGGATTAATTTATTATGACGCACTATCGGTCATGTGGTTAAACCCCTGCGCTTTGAGCGCTACATCGGTGCCTTCATTGAGAGTGATTACGCAACCTGCAGATGCCTCTGTCATGTAACCAATAGGCGTCAAATTAGGGTTGTGCTTTATCTTGTCGTAATCGGCTTGCGCAATGGTGAACAACAACTCGTAATCCTCTCCACCGTTAAGTGCTGCAGTGATCGGATTGATTTTAAAGATTTCGCTCAAGCGAATAACGTCAGGATCTAGCGGTATTTTGTTTTCAAAAATATGACAGCCAAGCCCTGATGCCTTGCTCAAATGCAGCAATTCGCTAGATAATCCATCAGAAATATCAATCATTGAGGTTGGCTGCACTTCCATTTCATTGAGCATCTTTATTATATCGCGTCGGGCCTCTGGCTTTAATTGCCTTTCAAGCACATACTCATGGCCAGCTAAATCGGGTTGAATGGTCGGATGCTCGAGATACACTTGTTTTTCGCGCTCTAAAAGTTGCAACCCCATATATGCGCCGCCTAAATCCCCAGAAACAACAATGAGATCTTTGGCTTGTGCTCCACTGCGTTTTACTAACGCATCTTTGGCAACTGCCCCCATAGCTGTTATACTAATAATCAAGCCACTGGTGCTGGAGGTGGTGTCTCCACCCACTAAGTCTACTTCGTGGCGCTGACATGCCAAGCGGATTCCTTCATACAGCTCTTCAATCGCTTCAACGGGAAAACGATTGGAGAGTGCCAAACCAACTACAATCTGCTTGGGCAGGCCACCCATGGCATAAATATCTGAAAAGTTGACCATTGCAGCCTTGTAACCCAAATGCTTGAGCGGAGTATACGACAAGTCGAAATGCACGCCCTCCACCAACATATCGGTGGAAACCAAGCTATAATCACTACCGTGATCAAAAACAGCTGCATCATCACCCACACCCAATTTGGTGCTTTCATGAAAAAAAGTAATGTTCTCGGTAA
>JAIULY010000303.1 GCA_022565875.1 Schleiferiaceae bacterium
AATGATTTAAGAGCACGACTTGCGGATGGAACGGCTCCACTGATGTTGGTTTCTAATCATTCCTACGCTCCAACTGAGGGCTGGGCTACTGGGACTTTTTGGCGTGGCGTGATCAATGTGAGCAAAGAAAAAGCTTTTCGTTTTGGACGCTACGGAGCCCGAGATGCTCAGTTTGATGCAATTGTTTACGATTATCCCCATCACACATTGGTACTCGCTGCGGCCAATGCTAGGGGCGAAAAATATGGTGGTTCTGGAACTATTCAGGCCTTTGAGTACAATTCAAGTGATGGAAGTTTTTCCACCTATAATTTTACAGGATTTGATCCAATTCCTGAAGAGCAAGACTACGATTGTATTCCTAATGGCAATTTAGGCAAAAATGTTATCACTGTTGGCGCAGTCGGAACGGTAGTGGGTGGTTATGATGCAGGTACACCCGCAATTTCAACAAAATCGTCTATAGGACCTACAGATGACGGCCGCATCAAGCCTGATTTGGTGGCGCCCAGTAGTACCAGTTTACTCACCTCCTTTGCCGCCCCTCAAGTTTCTGGGAGTGCACTTTTGTTACAAGAGCTAAATTTCAAAAACAAAGGGCACTATCTGTTGGCATCAACTATCAAAGCGTTGTTTATACATACGGCTTTCCCCATGTCTACAGGCCCCTCGTATGAGTTCGGCTGGGGCGCTATTCAGCCCACCGTAGCTGCTGACTTTATTCTTTCTACTTCGCCCAACAAACAAGTTCTTGAAGCCAATTTGGAAAATGGCCAACCGGAACGCTATTACCTCTATCTCGATGGCGATTTCAAATCCACACTCGTTTGGACCGATCCCGCAAAAGACGAAACGCCTTTGTCTTATGTGCCTGCCGACTTAAACAAAGATTACATCACCCTTGTCAACGACCTCGACATGCGATTGCGGCCTATCAGCGATTACACCGCAGCAGGTGAACAACCGTGGCTGTTAGACAAAGACAATCCCGCTGACCCAGCAACCAAAGGCGACAATAGCAGAGACAATGTGGAACAACTTGATGCTACAGGACTGGCAGCAGGGTGGTACGAATTAGAAATCAACCACAAAGGCACCTTGTTGAACAGCGACCCACAGGCGTATTCTCTCATTATTGAAGGGGCGGAAAACGGCAATTGCTTGGTGACAAATCGTCCGGAGCCAGAGCAAACGTATTCCGGGGGTACTTGGTCGGCAACTGAGGCTACGGATAAGCACACCTACATTCGAGAAAACGTAACGTTGAGCAGTGGCACCAGTGTGATAAAAGATTTAATTGCAGACCCCAATATCACTATTACCCTCAACCACAACCTTGAAATCACAGGGAATCTCGTTTTGGGAAAAGATGTTCAATTTGCGGGGAGTGGTACCATTACTTTTTCAGGCGGAGCGGCGCAAACAGCTTGTGGCTGTGCTATGGATTCATTAATCATAGACAATGCAAACGGTGTTACACTCGCTGGCAATCCCACTATTGTTGGTGATGGATTGAAAATAAAGACAGGTGGTACACTGAACACAAATGGTCTATTAACCCTCCGCGGGAAACAAGGCGGTGCGTTAGAAAATCGCTATGCACAGCTCGATGAAACTGACGGAACAATTACCGGCCCTATTCGCTTCGAAAGTTGGATAGAAGGCGTTTCTGGGTGGCGACACATAGCACTGCCTGTGGCAACCACCGTTAAAAAACTCGTGAGCGATTTTACCTTTTACACCCTCAATCCGGCAGGCCCTAGTATCATGCGCTGGAATGCCACAACAGCCGCTTGGGAGGCCCCGGAGCTAAACGACGTTCTTTCTGCAGGTACGCCTTTGGCGGTGTATTTTGGCACAAGCCCAGGCGGAACCGAATTCACGCCACTGCCCTTCCTATTGTCGGTTTACGGTGTGCCAGGTAGCGGTACCCAAAATAACACCTTGACCTACGGCGCGGCTTTTCCCGATGCAAATGACCCTCCGACCCAAACCGAAGCACAACGCACCGGTTGGAACTTCATTGGCAATCCGTACCCGCAAAATCTAGACTGGAAAACCATTGCCGAAGACATCATTGGGACCGACGTCAGCAATGCGTACTATGTTTGGAACGGCACGAGCTATTTAGCACGCTCAGGAGCCACTGCTTCCGATGATGGCACAGGCGACGCACCATTACAAATTGCACCGATGAAAGGCTTTTTTGTGAAAGCTGAAGATGCGGCAGCTTCTAGCACTTCTTTTTTCAACTTCACCCATGCGGACCGCACCTCGGTGCGCGGTGCTTTTGCGAAAAAGGGACAGGAACAACTCAAGCTGGTAGCTTTGGCAGGTAATGCTACCGAGGATGCCTTTTTCATTGCCTTCAGCGAAGCATCTACAGCCACTAATCAGTTTGATCCCCAGCACGATGCTTATAAGTTAATGAGTCCCTTGGAAGATGTGGTACAAATTTTCCAAACCCCAAACATAGAGGAAGATCGTCCAGCGCTAGCCATCCAAGTGTTGCCCGCGGGTGCGCCGCAGTATACGTTGCCCATCACCGTGCACAGCAAGGATGCAGCCGCCATAACCCTCACCATGGATCGTTCGGAATGGCCTGAAAGCGAGTGGGTGTTTTTTATAGAAAATTTAGAAACCAGAGATTGGCACGATTTATCTACCAGCTTAGCCTTTCAATCAACCGGAGGGCAAATCCACTTCCGTTTACACCTGTTTAGTA
>JAIULY010000304.1 GCA_022565875.1 Schleiferiaceae bacterium
CAACGCATCGACGAATAAACAAATCGACGAATAGACAAAAAACGCACCGTGTCACTCCGCGTTCTCAGTGCACACCGTGGTAAACTGTTTTTCAGCCATCATGCACGCCCCTCACATCCACATTCTGAACCCCAACAAAACCCACCTACCACTAGGCGCTTTCTACTATCTTTGCAAACTATGGAAAAACTGAATGTCCCGGCGGTGTATATTGTCCACGTTCGTGCAGATGACGGCAAGCGACGCAAGTTCATCACCGCGGAAATGCAACGACACCATATCGATTTTGAGTTTATGCTAGACGGCGATATGAGTGATATGAATGCCGATAACATGGCGTGTTTTTTTACACCCAACTTGGTGCAGAATGGCCCAACGCCTCGAGAATCATGTGCCTACAAACACCTGCTTATCTACAAAAAAATGATAGATGAACGGGTTCCGGCGGCTTTGATTTTTGAAGATGATGCCTTTTTAGCACCTGAGTTTAATGCCGTTTTTAATGCGACTATGCGCGAAATTCAAGAGCGGCCCGATATTGACCCCAATCGGGCATTTATTTCTTACGAAAACTCGGGATTGCGGTTTGTTTCCAAAAAAGAAAAAATTCATGGACAACATCTGTACAAAAGTAATCAAACACGCTGTGCAGGTGCCTATTATATTCCCTTAGAACTTGCAGAACGCATCTACAACTTCACGTTGCAACACCCTTGTAATTTTGGTATCGATTGGCAGCACAAGCTGATGGCCGAACAAAATGAATTGGACGTGTATTGGTGTGAACCGGCTGTTGTTGAGCAAGGTAGCCACAATGGCAAATTGCCGACACTCTTAGATGATAAAAAACACGGCATCTTGCGACAGATAAGCTGGGGGTTGCAGCGCTTTTATAAACGATACATTTTACACCACTAGTGAAAAATCTAATAGCCATCTTACGGCTGGCCCTCCATTTTAAAGGCAAGCTCGTTCTCAATGTTGTTTTTACAACGCTCGGCGTGCTGTTTTCCATTTTTTCGCTGGCATTGCTCATTCCTGTTTTAGACATCTTGTTTCAAAGCACTGAAGGGCAGTTTGTCGAAATTGTGGCAGCAGGATCGGGAGAGGTCACTTTCACCAAAGAGGGTTTAGGTCAATTGCTTACCTACCAAATTGCGCTGCTTGTGGTTACCTATGGTAAGCACCAGGCTTTGTTGGTGCTGTGTGGTATATTGGTGTCGGCAATTTTGTTTAAGAATGTATTCAACTACTTAGGTGTTGTCTTTTTGTCCCTCATTTCCAATGGCGTAATCCGCGATACGAGAAAGCGATTGTATGAGAAAATCACGAGCTTGCACTTGGGATTCTTTAGTGGAGAACGCAAAGGTGATTTGCTGTCGCGAATGACTACCGATATGAAGGAGATCGAATGGGCCATTCTTTCGGCGGTGGATGCCGGATTCAAGGCGCCCTTTGAGATTTTGGGGACTATCGTGTTTTTGTACATCATGAGTCCGGAGTTGACGTTGTTTTTGCTCTTGTTTTTACCCATAAGTGGTTTGATTATAGGTTTGGTTGGGCGTACATTGCGCAAAACCTCCGAAGAAGGCCAGCGCAAAATGGGCGATTTACTTTCGTTGGTCGAGGAAACTATTGGGGGACTAAGAGTCATCAAAGCCTTTCACGCTCACGATTTTGTAAACCAACGCTTTCGCGAACGCAACGATGCCCACTACAAACTCATGGTGCGCGTTTACAGGCGGTCGGATTTGGCATCGCCGATGACGGAGTTTTTGGGGGTTACTTCTGTGGCCGTTTTGCTGTATTTTGGCGGTAATCTTGTTTTTAATGGAGATTTAGAGGCGAGTGTTTTCCTCGTTTACATCATCTTGTTTTCGCAATTGATCCCGCCATTCAAAACGTTTAGCAAAGCCACTTACAATGCGCAGCGAGGTATTGCCTCCTTGCGACGGGTAGAAGAAATTACGAATACAGAAGTGGCAATACGTGACGCCATATATGCCAAGCCATTGCCAAACTTTACCAAGGCCATCGCTTTTGAAAATATCAGCTTCAAGTATACCGACCAATACGTATTGCGAAATATAAATTTCACCATTCCCAAAGGTAAAACAACGGCATTGGTGGGACAGTCGGGGTCGGGGAAGTCTACCTTGAGCTATTTGCTGCCAAGATTTTATGATTTAGACGAAGGTTGTATTCGTATTGATGGAAAAGATATCCGCGACATCACCATTGAAAGCTTGAGAGCGCAGATGGGTATAGTTGCGCAAGAGTCAGTATTGTTTAATGACACTGTGTTCAATAATATTGCCTTTGGAATTGCTGACGCCTCCCTGGAGGCGGTAACCGCCGCAGCTAAAATTGCTAATGCACACCAATTTATAATGGATTTGGAGCAAGGATATGACAGCAACATAGGTGATGGCGGTGGGAAATTGTCTGGTGGACAACGACAGCGCATCAGTATTGCACGTGCTGTTTTGAAAAACCCCTCAATCCTCATCTTAGATGAAGCTACCTCCGCTCTCGATACCGAATCCGAACGCTTGGTGCAAGACGCGCTTACCAAATTAATGAGTAACCGAACTTCATTAATCATAGCCCATCGCTTGAGTACCATTCGCCATGCCGATGAAATTTTGGTCCTTGAAAATGGTGAAATCAAGGAGCGAGGTACGCACGAAGCCTTGTTGCAAGC
>JAIULY010000305.1 GCA_022565875.1 Schleiferiaceae bacterium
ATCATAGGCGAAAAAGCAAAAGGCGGCTTATCTTTGGAGCGTTTTGAAAATTAGCACCATCCTTAACTACTTGAAACAGTTTTCATGGAAATCAAATTTATAAACAGAGCCACCAACACCATTGAAACCGAAAATCCACCGGGTGAAGCGTTAATGCGATTTTTGTATCAAAACCCTATAGGTAAACGAGTGGTTTTACCCATTGCCAAGCAAAAATTTGTTTCCGATTGGTATGGTAAATCGATGGCGAGTTCGGCATCCAAAAAGCGAATAGCCCCATTTGTAGCGTTGTATCGCATCGATATGAGTGAAGCGGAAAAAGCGGTAGATGACTATACAACTTTCAATGAATTTTTTTATCGAAAGTTAAAACCCGGTGCTAGAAAGATTCATGAAGGGCTGGTGTCGCCCGGAGATGGCAAGATATTGGTTTTTGAAAATGTTACGGACGTAGGAGACTTTTTTGTGAAAGGAGAAAAATTCACACTTTCTTCTTTTCTGCAGGAGGCGGATTTAGCGGCGCGATACGCAAACGCCTCTATGGTAATCTTGCGATTGGCACCCAACGATTATCACCGATATCATTTCCCATATTCGGGTGTACCATCACGTTCAGAAAAAATTGATGGGGCTTACTATTCCGTGTCTCCTATTTCCCTTGAAGAAAATTTCACGAAAGTTTTTTCAGAAAACAAGCGGGAGCTCTGTCGGCTACAAACCGAGGAAAAAGGTGAAATCTTGATTATTCCTGTTGGTGCCACAATGGTTGGCAGTTTGAATGCGACCTATCAACCAGATACACGCATTGAAAAAGGGGATGAAATGGGATACTTTGCCTTTGGCGGATCGACAGTAGTGTTGTTGTTTGATTCCACTGCCTTTCACCTGGATAAGGATTTATTGGAAAACACCAAAAACAACCTAGAAACAGCTGTAAAAATGGGTGAGCGAATTGCATGGTGATAGCACAAGGTTTCCGATTAATCGAATATTCAAGATATGAAGTTTAGATTTATTAATGTTCTGTTATTCTTGCCCTTTCTGCCTTTTGCCCAAACGGCCGATTATGAGGTTTTGCTTTTTCAGCATGGAAAAAAAGTGGCGATACATCAAAATACAAGCAGCCTTGATAAATCTCCATTTCAGTTGGTTTATAAATTCGCAACCCCTCAAAATTGGGTACTGATAGCTGGCAAAGGTGATTCTTTGGATGCGGCTTGCACAGATGGAAGTACAGCTTTGCAACAATTGATTCAAATGGCCCGTTTTGGCGGCGCTGATAACGACTTCAACTTGAGCAAGACTATTCTAGCACAAGAAGGAGAAAGGGAGACCGCCATTGGTTTTGTAGACGAAGGGCACCATTCTTTTGATAGCATTTATCAAGAAGGAAAGTGGATGTTTGGCGTACGCACTATAGCGCATTTGGCCACATGGGATACTGAATACTTGATAGAGGAATGGCCAGACTCAATTTTGATTTTGGCCACTGGTCAAGTAACTTTTGAGGCGCAAAATAAATCGGTAACAAATGCCATTGGCTTGCGGCTTTATTTACAGGAAGTACCACCATTTGCGGCATTTGATGTAAAAGGAAGGACGTATTTAGAGGAAGGAGAAGCTCTATTTCAAGAAGGTTGTGAAGGCTGTGGGAATTTAGGGTATTTTGAATTTTTTAAAAATGGAAAAGAAGTCCAGTTTTTGCGCTCCGGGTCTGATATTTTTAGAGTTGCAAGCTATACACAAACAGGGAATCAAGTGACGCTAGAAGATTCTATACAGCGATTTATTATCAGTACCGACGGCAAACAACTGACAGACCTTGATTTTGGCACCAAATATCATGAAGTGCTTACTGAGGAAGATTAGCCAAAAAACAGAAACTCGAATTTGAAATAAGTAGGAGCTTGTCACTTTATTTTTAATTGCCATTCGTCCGTAAGATACCTGCTTATCTGCCTACTTTTATAATTGTGATACATAGCGCTAGCTAGTAAAAGTCCTATGGATTCGCCGATTATAAGGGTAGCAACATTAAACGAACCGTCTTCAAAAGCAGTAATAGGTGCACCAACAATCAAAGCGCCAGACATGAGCACTAACCCCAAATCAAAAGAGCCCACACAACTGTTTTCTTTTGCAAAAGAGAAAGATTGGATGCTGTCTATCGGAATAGTTTTTCTGTTCCAGGCTATGGGTAATTTGAAAATATATTTGTCTTTGTTGTAATCGCCATCTGGAGATAGAATTTCATCGACCCAAAGCCAACCCTCATTGAATGAAAATCCATTCTCGACATCACTTTCTGTGATGGTGTCAAAAATGTAGGCGGTGTCGTTGTCAATGAGTTGTTTCAATGCAATATAGTCATATTTTATGCTATCTACTATCCAGATATTCTGTTCGCAAAGCGAATCAGGGCAGCTTGAACAGGGAGATTTCCAACTTTCAAACAGCCAAGGTTCTCCTTTTTGGGTTACGCCCACTTGCTGACCAATTTCTATTTTAGCCTTTTTCAAGCCCTTTTTGAGTACTATTTTAGTTTGTCCAAAATTGAGCCCCCTCCGAAAAGTCCCTTTCTGCCAAACTCTTCCTTGTCGGGAGATTTTTGAATCCTCACTAACAATTAGTTAGCTCCGGTCCAAAAATCCCCTCCGCGTCGATTTTGATTGAAATCATC
>JAIULY010000306.1 GCA_022565875.1 Schleiferiaceae bacterium
AGCGCACTTATCGATAGAATGTTTTTCCCGCGCCACGTATAAACAGGAACGCCCCATTTCATTTCTTCTTGTAAGTCTGTTCGAGTGATCAATTGCCGCAAGGCTTTTAGCGTATCGGTCCACAGCAGTACTTTACACCTTTCGGTGGCGCCGAGAGGACATCTAAGGCAACCTTCCAAAAAATAGGCATCCGTTTGTTTTTGCATAGCATGTGACTTTTCAATGCAAAAATAGACTTTCTTACTATTCGAAATTGGATTACGTTATCTCAGTTTTTGATGATTTGTTACCAATTAGCGATTTTTAGTGAAAATAATTTTATAATACAGGAGTTTTGCAAAGCTTAATTCGATTACGTTTGCTTTCTGTTAAAAATATGAAAATATGAAAATAGGTATTGATGCGCTAGCTACCGACTTCCCGAAAATTGTTCTTCCCATGGAAACATTTGCCGAGGGGCGGGGATTGGAAGTAGCGAAACTGCAAAAAGGGCTAGGTTTGAAAAGTATGAGTTTCACCGACGTGCATCAAGATGTGGTGACACTAGCCGCCAACGCCTGTAAAAAATTACTCGAGCAACTTCCTGAAGAAGCTATACAAACCATAGATCGCTTGTATGTGGGTACTGAAAGTGGTATTGACAGTTCGAAGCCTGTTGCTACGTTCGTATTGGGGTGTTTGCAGCAAGTTTTTCCAAATGCCGACTTCTCCCATTTCGATGTAGTGGATTACCAGTTCGCCTGCATCGGTGCGGTGGATGCGTTGCAAAATACATTGGATTATGTTCGTTTGCATCCAGACCGCAAAGCTATTGTTGTGGCAACGGACCTAGCGAAATACGATTTGGGTTCTGGTGGAGAGTACACGCAAGGTGCTGGTGCGGTGGCATTACTCATTGCCGCTCAGCCAAAACTGATTGCCATTTCGCCATCTTTTGGTGTGGCAACCCAACATGAGTTTGATTTTTTCAAACCCCGGCAAACCGTGAGCAAGGAGGTCATTACCAACGTTGCAACAAATCCAGAATGGCAAGGTGTATTAGAAGCTGAAGTGACATTCTACAAAGAACAGCCTGTTTTTGACGGGCAGTATTCCAATACGTGTTACATTCGTCAGATACAAGCGGCATACAAGCAATTTGCGGCAAAAAGTCCCAATAGCAGTCATGCCTCTTGGGCGCGAATAGCGATGCATTTGCCCTATAGTTTCCAAGGGCGACGCACATTTGCGCATATTTTGGCCCATGAAAATCCCGATTTGTTGGCAGACCAGCCTGGCACTACTGAAGACGAGAAAATCCGGGCACTGACAAAAACACCTATGTATCTGCAACTGGTGGACAAGAAGTTGGCTCCCGCAGAAGCAGCTTCTGGTGCCGTGGGTAATATTTATACCGGTTCTATTTTCTTAGCATTAGCTTCGCTTTTTGCCGTGGCAGATGCCCAAAACCAAGACCTTACTGGAGAAAAAGTAGGCTTTATAGCCTATGGCAGTGGCGCCAAGTCCAAAGTTTTCGAAGGGGTAGTTTCAGATTCTTGGAAGACTGCCACACGCCAAATAGGTTTGTTTGAGCAGCTTGAGCAGCGGGTGCCTATTGACTTTTCAACCTATATCGCATTGCACAAAAAAGAGCAATCCCTAGCAGTGGTGGCGCCAAAACAGGAGTTTGTATTGCAGCGCATTGAGACCCAAAACCCAAATAAGAAAGGCGCTCGCTATTACGAATGGAAGGATTAGTAGAAATAGTGCTTTTTCTCGTGTGAAATTCAGTTGAGATTTTCGATATTCGCACCTTGAATCACGATATTAAAAAACAACTGTATGTCAGACGATAAGAAAGTAATCTTTTCGATGAGTGGGGTGAGTAAAATCTTGCCACACAACAATAAAACCATCATTAAAGACATTTACCTCAGTTTTTTCTACGGCGCCAAAATCGGTATTTTGGGTTTGAATGGCTCAGGAAAGTCAACATTACTAAAAATAGTTGCCGGCATTGAGAAAAACTTTCACGGCGATTTGGCCTGGTCTCCCGGATATACTGTGGGCTATTTGGAACAAGAACCACAATTAGATGAATCTAAGACGGTAATTGAGATTGTGCGCGAGGGTGCCGCAGAAATCACAGCCATTTTGGACGAATACAACAGCATCAACGACCAATTTGGTTTGCCCGAAGTTTACGAGGACGCGGATAAAATGGAGAAGTTGATGAACCGTCAAGCCGAATTGCAAGACCGTATCGACGCCACCAATGCATGGGAGTTAGACACCGTGCTCAACCGCGCGATGGATGCCCTTAATTGTCCGGATGCTGACACACCGGTAAGCGTGCTGTCTGGAGGAGAGCGCCGCCGCGTAGCCCTGTGTCGCTTGTTGATCCAACAGCCCGATGTTTTGTTGCTCGATGAGCCAACCAACCACTTGGATGCCGAGTCCATTTTGTGGCTTGAGCATCACTTGCAAGAGTACAAAGGAACCGTATTGGCCGTTACACACGATAGGTACTTCCTAGACAACGTAGCCGGTTGGATTCTTGAGCTCGATCGCGGCGAAGGCATCCCTTGGAAAGGCAACTATTCGAGCTGGCTCGATCAAAAGTCCAAGCGATTGGCACAAGAAGAAAAATCAGAAAGCAAACGCCGCAAGACATTAGAGCGCGAATTGGAGTGGGTGCG
>JAIULY010000307.1 GCA_022565875.1 Schleiferiaceae bacterium
AATCAAAAAGGTGACGCTTATCAGCTACAATAGAAACAACGGGGAAGGTGTAGCGATTGCCGAAATCTGAACCTATAAAGTAGGTTTGAGTGGTGCTTTGGGAAGGCAAAAATCCCGGTTTGACAGCTACTGCTTTTACAATATTGGCTTTCGTCACCAAAGAATCTGGGGCGTAAAAGGGTAGGGTGTCGAATGTGGTGGAGCGACTTGCAATGCGGTTGGAGTCGAGGGTTTTGTTTGAAAGTGTGATGGGTTGATTAAACGTAAAAGCTTGCAGCGTGTCGTATGCCAGGGGAAAAATGGAATCGTTCTGGCGCAACGGGAAATTATTTTTAAAGGGATAAGGCTGCCCTTGTAAGCCTGTTTCATGGGGCTCCGAACCATCCAAGGAATAGAGGATGACGGCGTCAGGATCGGGGTGGGTAAGGCTTAGCGATATGGCATGATTGTAAAAACCACTACCCATGGAAAAACTCGGGGGGCTCATAAAGCCATTATACATAGGAGTGTTGTTGTTGCTATTGCCTGGGGTTGGTATCCCGAAAAAGCCCCATGTACCGCCGCCATCTTGTCCGCGTCCGTAGGATGAGTTGGTTTGTTGTGGGCCAAAAACTGCGGCGTCCAACAACAGCGAATCGGGATTGGAAAGGACCAATGCATCACCGGAAGCTGAAAGTGAAAAGGGTAAATGATTTACTCCCTTGGAGGTATCACTACTGGCCCAAAGAACAAGGAAGCCATGCGGCGGTACCCAAAGCAAGGAATCTACACCATTGGGAAAGCGATAAGAGAGGGAAGCGTTGGTATTGTCAGCAATGAAAAACCCATTCAAAAACCAACCAACTGTATCTTCATTGTAAATTTCAATCCAATCTTCAAAAGCCCCACTTTCATCACGGATGGTATTGGTGTTCGAAGCCATTACTTCATTGATGTAAAGTCCTTGTCCATCAGCCTGATTTATGAGACCGACAATAAAAAGAACTAGTGAAACAATGCGCATAGTTAATCGTTTGGGACAGTGTGCGAAAGTACTACGAAATTTGCAAAAACGCCTTTTTTTGTGCTTTGTGGTCATGCCGCTGCAACTGTGCTTTTTTGCTTATAAAAAGTTGGGTTTTAATAAATTTTGAACACCTCCAAATTGTGGCGGCATAATTTATACTTTTGACGCGCTAAAAGCATGAGGTGATGCGCGGCATTGCCTTGAATTGTTAAATCATTACATGTACGCAGTTTTAGATGTAGAAACAACAGGTGGCAAGTACAATAAAGAGGGTATTACTGATATTGCAGTTTTTCTTTTTGATGGCCATGATGTTGTAGATCAAGTTATTAGTCTTGTGAATCCCGAAAGGCCTATTCAGCCTTTTGTGGAGCGACTTACGGGTATAACCCAAAATATGGTAAAACACGCTCCGAAGTTTTATCAATTGGCAAAGCGTATTGTAGAACTTACGGAAGGGGCAATTATTGTAGGTCACAATGTGGAATTTGACTATCGGATGCTCCGCTTGGAGTTTCAACGGCTCGGCTACGAGTTCGAACGCGAGACCTTGGACACCATAGAACTTTCGCAAAAGCTCATTCCCGGATTGGAAGCCTACGGATTGGAGAAAGTGTGCAAGGCCTTGGGGATTTCCAACTCTAGTAGGCATCGCGCAGAAGGCGATGCGCGCGCTACTTTGGAGCTGCTGCGCATCTTGTTGCGCAAAGATCACGATAAAGAAATCCAATCGTCTGCTCACGCTCACACCAACGATCGCGATACCAGAAGTGGCAATCCTTTCGAAACGTTACTGCGCAACTTTTCTAAGTCGGTAGGTATTTATTATTTGTTTGATGAAAAGGGTAAAGTCATCTATCTCGGCAGAAGCAACAATCTTAAAAACCGCATCAACAAGCACTTTTTGAGCACTTCCCCTGAGGCTGTCAAGTTTCAATCAGAAATAGCCTCTGTAGAAGTAGAAGAAACAGGAAGTGAGTTGTTGTCGCGCATCAAAGAATTCATCGAGCTCGATCGCTTGCAACCGAAATACAACCACAATCAACCCCACAAAAACTTACCTTGGTTAGTGACGTTGGATGCTGAGCTTCAGGTTTCTGTAACCAAACGTATCGCGGAATCGCCTGTTCATTATTTCAACACAGAAAAAGAAGCATACCAAAGTTTGAACGGATTTTTCAAAGCCAAAAATGCGAATCCCAAACTGGAGTTGTCTCCGCGTTTTTATGAAAAAGGGAAGAAATTTGTCACGTGGTTTGAGGGGACTGAGAAGTCAAAAAAACTCAGCAAAAGGACGTATCAAATGTGGTCTTACTTCAAAAAAGATCAGTTGCTGATTGTAAAAGGGAAAGATGCTTATGAGAAAGGATTTGTATTTATAGCCAAAGGTCAGGTTTTGGGTTATGGGTACTACCAACTCAACCAGCAAATTTTGGACGTTACTATTTTTAAGAACGCCCTGGTTCCCGTATCGCCGTCGCCCTACCTCAATGCCTTGGTGAAGCAGCAAGCCGAAAAAGGAGTTTTGCGCGCTGTTCCGCTCGAGAAGGAATTTGTGATAGCTTTGGGTAAACTACCACGACCCTCCAAGAAGAAAAGTAGCAACTAGGT
>JAIULY010000308.1 GCA_022565875.1 Schleiferiaceae bacterium
CAAAAAAGTAGCAAAAAACCCTTGTGCGCCTCTGGAGCATCTTGCTGTGTAGTAGTTTTGGCCCTTCCCAGCCTCGAAAGGCCTGAGGAACGATTTTAAACTCGGTCGTTACCTACTTGCCGTTACCTACTAAGCTATCCCGTTGCCACGCCCTCAAACACAAAATCGTTCTTTTGGGTAAAAAACAACAACCAGCGAACAAACCACACACCATAAGCCTCCTGCATCATAAGGCCTTTTTTCGGCAGGGTGGGCGCCCCAAAACTCCTACAATGCACAGTCCTTTTTTCGCGAGAGAAAGCCGTTTCTAAAAGTTATGGGAACAGCCGCTATTCTGAAACATAACCAACAAATACATACACCAAATGTCCTCAAAAAAACAAAGTAGCTATCGTTTTTTACTGTGCCGTATTAATCACTATCTTTGCAGTATTGCGATCATTTTCATTCTCAAAAGTTTAATAGTATGGACTTTGGAGCAGCAGAAATGCAAAAAATTGGCCGCAAAGCCAATGGGCTAAAAACATTGAGGGCTCTTGAGAGATTGGAGTCAGGCAGGAACGTAATGATACCAGACCTACTATTGAAGTGGCTAAAGAGATGAGAGATGAATAAAGTGTTTCTCTTGGTTACTTGGTAGGCGATGCAAAACAAAAAATTGATAAAATAACGCTTGGTAGGAGTGAGGAAAACAACAAGGTAGAGGATATTGATAAAAATATGCACTATGCCTTTTTGGATGCCATTATTACCAAATCTAAAGTACAGAGTGTATTATGAAACAGATCATTTTAAATATAAAAGATGGTAAATATCGCTTTTTTATGGAGCTGATTAATAGCCTTGATTTTGTGCAAGTGCAAGATGCCACAAGTAGCTCCAAAGAAGTGGACAGCAAAGCAAAATTAACCTGGGATGATTTAACCGACGATCAAAAAAACGAACTTAAACACATTAAAGGTGCGTTTAAACAAGCGGAACTCTTAAAACAAGGCAAGTTAAAAACCCGACCTGCAAAAGACTTGCTCAATGAGTTATAAAATTGAAGTTACTGCCGATTTTGAAAAAGACCTAAAGAAGATTTTTAAAAAGCACCGTTCTATAAAAAATGATTTAGCCGAGCTCATCACCAGTTTAGAGACCAACCCACAGCAAGGCACGCCACTTGGTAATAACTGCTACAAAATACGCCTTGCGATTGCTTCTAAAGGCAAGGGCAAAAGCGGTGGAGCCAGAGTGATAACAAACATCGTTGTTGACGATACTACTGTATACCTACTTACCATTTACGATAAGACCGACAAAGAAACGCTGTCTAACAAGGAACTAGAAGAACTGCTCAAGTCTGTATTAGATTGAGAAAACTACCCTATTTAGATAGCTCTTTGATTTACTAAATGTAGCCTAAAGTAAAGCCAGACGTCGGGTTAAAGGTGATAAATTATTAGTTCACGCACTTGCTAGCATATATTGAGAATTGGATACCAAAAGAAACAAAATAGATTACTGAAAAATAAATTAAACCGCGAAGCAGACTGGAACCACGTACCCTTGCAAAGTAAAGTATAATCGTCATTATAGCAATAAGGACTATATACTCAATAACTAGGCTCTCCACAATTATTTTTAGTTGTTCTAAAGTCTCACTACAAAGAATGCGCGGGGATGTAGTAAAAAGAAACAGTTGTAATAAAAGCCCTATGACCAAAGCGGAAATTATAACAAAGTATTTGCTCATTAATTTGTTGGGTTTTCTGTAACACTACTGCCAATTGGGTTTTGTTGCCCCACTGGCAAAAGATTTGTTGGTGCCCACGAGGGATGGTGCCCTTTCATTGCATCAATTCCTAACTGAATGGAACCAGGAATGTAACCTCCAGCCCAACTATTTTTCTTTTTCATATAATAATTGCTTTGAGCATTATTATCCGTTCCAACTGCCGCAGCTTGAAAAGCGTCTAAATCGAGGGAGAATTCAATGTTAACATTAAGACGTTTTTTAACGAGTGAAGGATCTGAAAATGAGCCGTCATCACATCTTTCCAATCCAGCATTGTGAGCATCTATTTTTACATTTTCTGCATCAACATAATCAGTAATAGCGTCGGACATACCTCTTGAAAAAGCCGTACCCATACTAGATGTTACGAACTTTATACTTTCTGTAATATTACCGTCAGCATCTCTTTCTAATCCGCCAACTATACCTGCAACATCAGCTCTTCCTTTCCTATACCCAGCTAAACGTCTGTTTTTGTGGTCAAAATTCCAAGACAATCTGGACGTACCACCTTTATTATAGTTCCAGTCTGCTGAACCATCATAAAAAGTAGCCCGATGATCTCCAATTTGATTTTGAGCAGCTTTTATCCACCAAGCACCCCAATGCTTCATTGTACCGCCATCACTCGCTCCAGTTCCCTTACCCCATAATCCGTTAACAAAGATTATTAATCTACCATCAGGGTCAATAGCATTTATTGGATTATTCCCCGTAAACACATACGATGACATACTCGGGTACTTATGCGCCAACGGATCCATCCCGAATCGGCAAAGCCTCTCGGGACAGGCACTCAACCATACAGAAACCCGCGGATCCCCGAATC
>JAIULY010000309.1 GCA_022565875.1 Schleiferiaceae bacterium
ACCCGCTATTCAAAAATGCTGACGGATATTTTCGATACTTTTTACAGAAAGAAATTACGATGATGATTTCAACAATCAGCATTGCGGAATATTGTGTCGGTGGTGATGTGAACGAGCTTCCTTTGAGAAACTTACAAATAGTTCCATACAATCTAGATCATTCCAAACGAACAGGAGCGTTTGCCAAAATTGCTTTCAACGCAAAGAAAAACGGAAGAATAGAAGTTGCGAATAGAAATATTATTCCGAACGACACAAAACTGTTTGCACAAGCCGACTGTGAAAAATCCATAGAATTTTACCTTTCATCTGACAGTGAAAGTTTGAAAATCTACAACATCCTTAGACAAGAAACTACACCGGGATTTAAATTCATTGACTTGAACACACCACACAATGAATTCTTCGGAGTGCTTGACCTTTAACAAAGGAAAGAAAGAACACCGCTCGTTAAAAAATACGTTTGGTGTATTGACAGTGTTGTGCTCCAGATTAAAAATCACGAACACCCTTAAATACAGGCATATTTGTGAGTAAACTTGCCACTGCACCTAGAGCGCCAAAACGCTCTTTGCTAGACACGCATGGCAAGTGGAAAAATCAACTTTGAGGTACAAGGCATTTTCTAACCCTTTGGTTTTCGCTGCAAAAACAAAAACCACTTGAAATACCCATACAAACAATTCCTCTAAAAAGAAGCATCCCCAAAACTGGGGATGCTCATTTAGAAATAGTTTGAATTTTGAGTCTGCTCCGAAAAGGATGATTTCAATCAAAATCAACGCGGAGGGGATTTTTGGACCGGAGCTAACTAATTGTTAGTGAGGATTCAAAAATCTCCCGACAAGTCAGCGTTTGGCAGAAAGGGACTTTTCGGAGGGGGCTCAATTTTAATGCTATCAAAGGATTGAAAATTTAACAACCTTAATGTCTTCTCCACTAGAACCAGTTGGCACCAACAAGGTATAAACACCTTTCGGCAGGTTGCTTAACTCTGACAAAATCCATTCGCCAGGTTGCGAACCAGGCTTTGGGTTGAAATTTCCCACATTTTTTCCAGAAGCAGCGAAACAAAGTACATTGCCTAATTGCCATTCATCGGGTAGTTGGCATTTCAAAACATACTGCATTGCTGCATTTTTATAGATAAACGGTTCGGTGCCTAATTCGCTTTGCTTTTTAAAAAACTCCAATGCTAGGCTTTGTTCCCAATCTTTAAGGGCGTTTTGCATTTCTGGATTATCTGATAGGTCATTAAAATCCACTAAAGACCCGTCACCCATTTCATAATTGACATTAGTTTCAGGGGAGCAACCATATCCTGTTGTGTGGGTAGTATGCCCTTGATACCATTTCGTTCCAAGGTCATCGACCTGATACATTGTCACAAACCATTTGTGACAATCTGGCTCTACTGTCCCCATGTAATAGGCTTCAACTTGATAATGAGCTGCAGATAGTGCGGCAACAATAAACAGCGCCAACGCGGTAAAAATAGCTTTCATGATAAAAAAATTAATAAAAACACCTACTCATTCACTTTTCGGTATCCGCGGTATTCTCCAATTTACAGACCTGTTAAAAAGAAATACTGCTCAAAAAAAAAAAAAAATGAACTAACCAAATGTTTTCAAGAAAAAAATAATGGCTTTTATATCTTTATTTTAGTATTTGATAGATTTTGAGTGATGCAGTCGACTTGAACACTTGTGAAGCCGCAAATGAAAACCGTTGTACTCAAGCAACTCTATTTCATCATTTTTCAGATGCCGTCGAATGTGCTATGCTAATATAGCCCGTTTTGGGGTGGAAATAAAATGTGGCTGTACATGCAGACTCACAGGCAAAGTGCTGTAGACAATCTACAATTAATCCTCCGCAGCTAGCTACCGCATCGCAATAGGTTTCGAAAAACTCCCTGCCCTCGGTATCACAACAACAAGAAACTTGAAACGGTTGCTCTGCTTCTCCTACTTTTATTCCATGGATAATAAAAAAATCTGCCTCTTTCTGCTCAAGGGTCAATAGTGTAACTTCACCATTTTCAATAGTGTACGACAGTTGCCCCTCAAGAATTTCATCCTCACTGATTTCAATATCTGCTGTTTGATCGACAAGAAACTCAAACAAATCCTCAACAGAAGCAAACGAGCCTACTATCTCACTTTCAGACTTCGCTTTTATAATGTTGTCATCTGACAAAACTTCTGTAGCGGTATCGCAAGCGTAAAGAATCACTGCTCCTAGAAGCACGGTAAATAACTTTTTCATAAGTACCTGTTTATTGGACTAACAACTATTTCTAAAAAAACACTATGATAAGAAAGTGAAAATTTATCAACTATCAAAATTTCCTAAAAAAAAACGATTGTTTTGCAATAAAAAAACGCTCCCTAAACTTTGCTTTTTTACAACTCATTCATTTTTTTTTTGAAAACATGAAACTCATCTGGTAAACTTTTGTCTATCTCAATGGGAATCTGGTTTTTCTTATTTAATGTAACGATATGTATATTCGTATTCGGATAAGATTCATAAGCCCGATTACGAATTATATTTTCAAATCTAGTTCGAATGGTTACAGTTCTAATGTCCATAATGGGATCAA
>JAIULY010000310.1 GCA_022565875.1 Schleiferiaceae bacterium
AATCTCAATTCTGGATTTTACGCAAGAACAACAAAGTTTCTGCCATTCATTTTTATGGAATAAATAACCCTATACAATCGTCCTATGAATTGCTTTGGCGAGAAATAAAGGAATGGGAAAACAATTCGGGTATAACTATTCAAAACACACTAAGACGAATTCTTGAAAACTATTTCAGCATTTTAGGAAGCAAACGAGATGATGTTTTAATAAATAAGTTTTCAACTCAAGAAGAAAGAGAAATTTGCAGGTCATTGTTAAGTTGGGCAAATGAAGGATCTCATACCTTGCCTGATGATTTATTTATTGAAGCTCCTGACGGAACTATTACTAAATACTTGGAAGTGTTTAAAAATATATTTAGCCACACAGAAAATATTGGTCATTACAATATGATGATGGGGATTGGGGAAGAAATTGAAGTGTAGCTATGATAAAAAAGCAAGAAAGTATAGTATGGTTAACTTTGCAACTCTGTTGCAAAGTTAACCATACTTCATTAAATTTCAAAATGTCCAGTTTTTTTGCTAATAAACTGGACAAATCAATTATCTTTGCACTACAATAAAAGAATGAAAACAACTGAATACATAGCATTTACCATAGACAGGCTACCCAAAGGCTATGTGTTCACCTATGCCGATTTTACTACAGAGGTGAACCAAAAAGAAGCAGTGATAAAAGCCCTGAACCGTATGGTAGCTTCGGGCAAAATTGCCAAACTATCCAAAGGCAAATACTACAAACCCGAAAATACCCCTTTTGGCAATCTTCAACCCAATCAAGCACAGGTACTAAAAGACCTACTGGAAGAAAACGGAAAAATATCAGGCTATCTCACGGGTTATAGTATTTACAATCAGTTGGGCTTAACCACACAGGTAAGCAATACCATACAAATCGGGAAAAATCAAATTCGCCCCAATTTTAAAAGAGAACGCTATACGATTGCTTTTGTAAAGCAAAAAAACACCATCACCAAAGAGAATATTCATTTGTTGCAGCTATTGGATGCCATTCGATATATCAAAAAAATACCTGATGCCAGTATAGAAGCATCCTGCAAACGGTTCTTAGCCATAATAAAAAACTTTACAGACAAAGAAACAAATACCTTGGTTCGCTTGGCATTAAAATATCCACCTGCTACAAGGGCTTTACTAGGTGCGTTGTTAGAACAATTACAACAGGGCAAAACAGCTGAACCACTTTTTAAATCATTGAACCCAATTACTAAGTATAAACTAACAGGTGCAGCGAAAGCAATTTCCAACACCGAGAAATGGAATATTGTATGAACCTACACGAGAATAAAACCTTATTTAGACAAGCTGTTCAGTTTACGGCTGACCAAATGAAAATCCCTGCTATTTATGTGGAAAAAGACTATTGGGTTACCTATGCTTTGTTTACCATTTTCAATAATGAAATTGGCAAAGACACCGTGTTTAAGGGCGGAACAGCACTATCCAAGTGTTACAATATGATTGAACGATTTTCGGAAGATATTGACTTGGTAGTATTAAGGCGAGAAGGAGAAACAGACAGCAAGTTAAAATCAAAATTAAAAGCAATAAGTACAGTTGTAGAAACCGTATTGCCCGAAGTAACTATTGAAGGTATTACCCATAAAATGGGAATGAACCGAAAAACGGCACACTCTTACAACAAAGAATTTAAAGGTGATTACGGACAAGTAAGAGATGTGATAATTTTGGAATCAACTTGGCTTGGATACTACGAACCATACACTACCAAAAGCATTGTTTCATTTGTTGGTCAAATGATGCTGGATAATAAGCAGTCTGATATTGCTAAAGAAAACGGACTACTCTCATTTGAATTGCTGGCTTTAGAACCCATAAGAACTATTTGTGAGAAAATAATGAGTTTGGTTCGTTTCTCTTATGGTGAAAATCCAATGGATGATTTAAAGAAAAAGATAAGGCACACCTACGATTTACATCAGTTATTAAAACAAAATGAGTTTTTAGGATTCTTTCATTCAACGGCTTTTGATGATATGCTTTTAAAAGTAGCCAATGATGATGTCGCCAGTTTTAGAAACAACAATCAATGGCTTGTCTATCATCCAAATGAAGCACTTATATTCAAAGACTTGGAAAATGTGTGGAATGAGTTGAAAGCGATTTACAACGGTGACTTTAAAAATTTGGTGTACGGAGAATTACCCAAAGAAGAAGCCGTTTTGGAAACTTTAAAAATGATTCAAGAAAGATTGAAAGCAATTTCTTGGACAATAATAATTGAACCCAAGGAATGAAGTTTACGGAGATAAGTTTAGAAAAAGTATTTACCGAGTTGTTGGAGCAAGAAGGATTTTGCAGAATAGTCAACGTAACAAGTCACCATAAACAATGGGCAACTGAGTAACAACAGAAAAGAACAACGAAGGCATAACAGCACCTCCAAAAGTGGCGGTTCAGTGGTTAAACCAGCCTGCGGCAGGCAGGTCAAGCTTTACTCATGGATGGCAATATTTTAATGGCATTCGTGAGCCCTTCGGGGTTGTGCATCTGTCAAAGTTTACCTCCG
>JAIULY010000311.1 GCA_022565875.1 Schleiferiaceae bacterium
AAGATTAACGCCTCTTTGGGTTTTGCTTTACAAAAGTAGTCATCAAATATTTGCGGGGCTAACAACAAAATGGATTGATTTTTTTAGGTTTGTGAATTAAACAGGTTAACCCTCACGAAACCCTGACCCCGATGGGGTCAAATGTATGTAGTCTGTTCAATCATCATTTAAATTTCAAAAGTTATCATGAAAATTTTGTTTTCTAATGTATATTTGAAAAATACAACGATGAGTTTGCAAACAGGAAACCTCAAGCCTGTTGATTATCTAATTCATCTTTATGATGAAAAATTTTCAGGTAAACTGAATCAATTATTGTTGAAGTCCAAATAACAAGAGATGGCTCACAGCTCATAGAAGTTTGGAACCCTTCTCAGTGGAACAATTAGTTGACATAGCGAATAGGTCAATAAGTGAATAATTATTTTTTGCAACTAGATGACTCAAGAACAACTCGAAAAAAAGGCCTAAATGGGTAATCACAAGAAAATGCTTCGGAAAGATAACCGCAAGCAGCGACATTTTTGGTGGACAAACTTTCACATTCCTTTTTTCACTATTCATGCGCAATGGGGCAATTGAACAATTACTATGAAATATTGCAAGTACCGACTGATGCGAGTGCTTTCAAAATATTTACCGCTTTTAGAAAACTTTACCTGCGTGATGATTTAGACCTAGGCAAACGGGAACGCATTTTAAAAGGCTATCTCGTTCTTCAAGAGGAAAGCAGAAAATTTTATGACCTAGTCCTTAGGCAACACAAGCAAAAGTCGTTAAATGTCAAATACTTGTCTATTGTGGAGCGCAAAGAAAAGATGGCACTAGAACTGTTAGAAAAACAAACACATGCACCGGACTTACTCCTTGGGCCGTTGAAAAAATATCCATTGACCGATTCGGCAATTGAGCTGTTGGCATGGTTTATAGGAGGGAGTTTGAGTTGGATTGGCGCAGGTAGCTTAGCGCTATTGGCCGCAATAATTATGGTCTTTTTTTCTTTGAGCAGGGTGGAGGTAACGGTTTTATTATTGGCGCTACCCATCTTGGCCATTGGTGTTTTTATGCATAATTATGGGGTACTGAAAAGCAAGCAAGAAAAACTAGACGCCATAATCGCCCAACACTGCTAAACTTTGCGAGACTTTTAGCTACCAATGCGGAAGGTACTGCTGCGTTACAGCACATAAAATAAAAAGTTGCTTTATAAAAATACATAGTACTTTTGAAATTAAATTTCAGGAAGGTATGTATTAAAAAACAGTAACTATTGAGACTGCTCCTAAAAGGATGATTTCAATCAAAATAGATGCGAAGGAATTTTTGAGTCGGGGCTAACTCATTGTTAGTGAGGATCCAAAAATCTACCGACAAGTTCAAGTTTTGCAGAAAGAGGATTTTCGGGTGGGGGAATTAATCAAGTAGCCGACCAAATGAAGGTCACCGATTTTAAAACCCAAAAAAAATGACACTAAAAGAAGCGGTATTAAAGAGTCTTGAGGAAATTAGCGGACTGACCAACTATTTAGAAGTTTGCAATCATATCATCGCACA
Source organism: Schleiferiaceae bacterium (assembly GCA_022565875.1). Lineage (GTDB taxonomy): Bacteria > Bacteroidota > Bacteroidia > Flavobacteriales > Schleiferiaceae > JAIULY01. The sequence goes on from JAIULY010000311.1 coordinate 1,555, forward strand.
CCAATATTATGATTTTGGGTCTGCAAAAACCCCGGCTTCAACGGTTTCGGCTGTCCTTGGGGATTTTATTCGCAACAGCGATATGCGGGTGAAAAGAATTAAACAACCAGGTGGTACCTACTCGTACTACCTAACCAAAAACGAACAGCATATTAGCATTGATGTGCTTAGCGGTGAGACAATGACAGCTACAACGTTGCCCAAAAAGTCAGCGAAGAAAAAGACCTACGAAGAGCGAGATTTGCATAAATTGTTGAGCAGCTACCTTAAGAACTCAGACACGTACTCAAAGACCATTTTTCACGAACAATCCAATGGCAAAAACAACAACCAAATTTGGACACATCCCGATATGGTAGGTATTAAGTTTTTGAATTTGCAGACCAAAGCCAGCCAGAATTTTTTGAAATCCATCAATCGTATAGACACTTTTAAGGTGAGTTCCTACGAATTAAAAAGGGAAATCAACAGCGATAGTGAGCTCAAAAAAGCATTTTTCCAAGCCGTATCCAATTCAAGTTGGGCCAATTATGGCTATTTAGTCGCCTTTGAATTCAGTGACAGTTTGAACGAAGAAATGAGCCGTCTGAATCAATCGTTTGGAATCGGAATAATTGCGCTGAATGCCAATCCGTACCAAAGTAAAGTCCTTTTTCCCGCCACCTATCGCGATTTAGACTTCAAGACCATAGACAAGCTCTGCAAAATGAATAAAGAGTTTGAAAAATTCATTGAACAAACTGAGAAACTCATGACGGCTAGTGAAAAGTATGTATCAGGAGCAGAAAAAGAATTAGACGAATTTTGCGACAGCTACTTTGCCAATGACACCGAGGTAGAGGCTTATTGTACTGAAAAACATATCCCAACAAGCGAAGAGGAGTAGGGGGCATTGTATAAGAACCCTGCAGTTTAATTGTTGTGCACCGTTTGAAGAAAGGCTAGCAAAGCTCCAAAGCTGTAAAAGTAACCAGTGGAGCAAAAGA
>JAIULY010000312.1 GCA_022565875.1 Schleiferiaceae bacterium
AAAGCAAGCCCTGTGGAAACATTGGTATAAAAAAACCAAAAGTATATGGTGTTGGCATAAATATATATCATTCAGATGACGCATTTGTGGTGGCCACACGCACCCAATTCGAAACCTAAAAGATATTGGTGAAAGTTGCCCATCTCCCTTGGCGATGATAGGATTACTCACTTTTAAACTTGTTTTTTTGCTCTATCGCAGGTATCATTCATAAGCCCCAATTTACTAATGTAGATGACGGAACTAATCTAGAATTGCTGACACCTTTTCACTGCGCACATGAAGTGAGATTAGTATTTTAAATATATAATAGAACTGTTCATTGTTGTAATTAGCATCAAAAGGTTGTTGAATAAAAAACTGAACTTTATATGCATGAAACAACTATTGGGGGTAAGTTTGTAACATGCAAAACGGCGAACGGATTATCTTAGGTGTAGACCCAGGTACAACCATAATGGGGTTTGGGGTCATTGGTGTTACGGGCAAAAAGATGCGTCTGATAACCCTTGATGTGATAAATCTCAAAAAATTGGACAATCACTTTCTTAAACTTCAAGCGATTTTTGAGAAATCATTACGCATTATTGAAGAATTCCTCCCTGATGAAATGGCATTAGAGGCTCCCTTTTTTGGTAAAAATGTTCAGTCGATGCTCAAGCTAGGTCGTGCGCAGGGTGTGGTAATGGCGGCGGGGCTGTATCGTCAAATTCCAGTAGTGGAGTATTCTCCTCGGAAAATCAAACAGTCGATTACAGGCAAAGGAAGTGCATCCAAAGAACAGGTTTCTGCAATGCTACAACAGTTGTTTCAATTTGAAGAGGTTCCAAAATACTTAGATGCAACCGATGGTTTGGCAGTAGCGGTTTGTCATGCTTTTCAAAATCAACCCGCTCAATTACAGGGCTCCTCAAAAAAAGTTAATTCTTGGGAGTCATTTATTTCTAATAACCCTTCGCGATTGAGATAAATTCATGGTTATGACCCCCATGCTAAAACGAATTTCTTTTTTCATTTTTACGATCGTAGCACTCGCTGATATGCTCGTCGCTCAGGGTATTGACTCGACAGATGTAAAGGAATACAATTCAGCAATGACGCAGATTCCCGATGCATTCTCAGAGGTCCCTCACTTTACTTTTGGCAGTGGCATCGGTATTGCCTCGCCTGATTCCATGTATGCGCTCAACCTGCGCTTTCGAATTCAAAATCGAATGGGCTTGACTTTTCATAATAATACACTTCAGGAAGTTGAGGCAAGGGTTAGGCGGCTTCGGCTTCGCTTCGATGGTTTTGTTTATGACCCTCGAATTACTTACATCCTGCAATTGTCGTTTACCCGTGGTGATATGGATTGGGAAAACACTGGTTTTCCCAATGTCGTGCGCGATGCCATGATTTTTTATCGCATACACCCAAAGCTTCAACTTGGTTTTGGGCAAACCAAGCTACCGGGTAATCGGCAGCGGGTGAACTCATCTGGCGATTTGCAATTTGTAGACCGCAGTATTGTCAATGCAACATTTAACATCGATCGAGACTTTGGTGTTCAAGCGGCATATACCGAGAACTGGGCGGGGAACTTTTTCACTGTATTACGGGGAGCTGTTTCTACGGGAGAGGGTCGGAATATCAGCGTAACAAGTAATGGCTTGGCGGTTACAGGTCGGTTAGAAGTTTTGCCATTTGGGCTCTTTGATAGATTTGGCGACTATTTTGAAGGGGACTTGTTGCGAGAAAAAAAACCTAAGTTATCAGCTGGATTTACTTTTAGCAATAATAGTCAAACAACCCGCACTGGTGGTCAAATTGGCCAATTGCTATTCGAACCAAGAGATATAATCACCTATAGTTCAGATTGGCTTTTGAAATATCGCGGCTTTGCTTTTGCTAGTGAATTTTTTTATCGCAACTCTAATAATCCTGTAACAGAGCAAAATGGTCAGTTTCGATATGTAATTGCGGGATTTGGTCAAAATTATCAGGCAAGTTATATATGGCCTTCAAATTATGAAGTTGCGCTTCGTTATAGTAGTATTCAGCCCGATGCTAGCATTCAAAATTTTGAAAGCAAAACCCAACAATTTACTGTTGGAGCTAGTAAATACTTGCGGGGACATCGTCTAAAAATTCAAACGGATATTACATACGAAACCTGGAAAAACCCGAGTATTGCCCCACAGCCTAATAACTGGCAATGGCGGGTTCAAGTTGAGCTGGGGATATAGTAAGGTCAGATTTATACAACTTTGAAAACAATGAAGTGTTTGATTCAAAGCAAATTGGTGGGTGGCTCTATTTGAACAACAGCGGCGAATTACCCTTATATAATTGGTGAAGTTGTTAAGGAGGTCTGTTTTTCTTTAGGTTCGATCACGTTTTTTTAAAACAGAGCTTTTATTTTAATAATAATGGCAATTAAAAAGATGACCTTTATTTGTTGTTAAGCCAGCAAAGTTTAGGTTGAACAACATGGAAGCCGCTTCACAATGGAAACAAAAACAGTACTAAACCCCTATTTTTATGGAACGAGTA